>JAIRLW010000230.1 GCA_031259095.1 Planctomycetaceae bacterium
TTCCCAATATTTTTGTAAAACGGCGGCAGGCGAAATATCACAAATGAAGCCTCCAAAATACTCAACCATTCCTGTACCGTGTGATAAGAAACTCCAATCTCGCCCGACAACGCTGTTGCACCGGAAAAAGTTGAGATAACCGCAAAATTTCTGTTGATAATTTTCTTTCTATCATCATGTTATCATAGTATGAACATTGTTTTTACCGATTAGAAATGAAACTTCCGATTGGTATAACGTACAGCGAATGTAATATTTTTTCAATATCTTTTAATAATGTTCGGCGTGTTTTTACGATTTGTTGTGATGTTTATTTTCAATTACTGTACTATTTTGATTCCGGTTTGAAGCGTTGGTAAGCCCACGCCGCAAGCGACAGGAAAATTGCCAACACAAATACCGCGCCGAAACGGTAAATCTCGTGAACTCCCGCCATGTCAACAAATAAGATTTTTGTTAAAGTAACAGCAAATAACAAAATTGCCATCCAGCGTAACACGGATGAACGCCAAACAAAACCGATAAAAATCAACATGCCGGCAAAAACCGACCAAAGAATGGACAAACTCATTTGCGCTTTCCACGCTTCGCTTTCCGCTCCCTGAAGCAATCGAACCGCCTTGAAACATTCCAACGATAACGCCTGCCAAAGAAAGACAACTCCAAAAAACGCAATAACACGATAAATGTTGCGCTCGGTAATGTCTTTTTTATCAAGTGTCGGAATTAAATAAACGCCGATAAATATCAATACAAACGCCAAGAGGCAAAGCGAAAATACGTAAGGATTTAAAAACGGCGTTAAAGAATCCGGCCGCGTCCAAAGTTCTTCCGGCAATACTTTTAATAACGTTAATAATGCCAAACCGACCGACAGAATACGGAACGGTTTAGATCGGAATGTTCCGGCAATAATTGCTCCGATTATTGCCAGAAGCGACCAGAATACGGTAAGCGATACTGCGGCGAGGAATTGATGATTGGACCAATCGGTACGAATATCGAAATAAGTGAAACATTCAATCGATAACGCCGCCCACAACAGAACGGCTCCCGAAATACCGAACGATAAAAAACTAATTCGTTCACGCTGATTTTGCAACGGACGCAAACGCAGCGTCCACACCGCAACAGCAATCATTACCGTTGATGGAATAAAAATACTGATAAAATAGGGATTGAGTAACGGAATTTCAAATGCCGGACGGCAGAATAAGACGAGGCAAATTATTTCCGAAACGGTAATAGCAAAAACCAGTAATCCGAAACCGCGAAGCCAAACAGATTGACAGGTCATTCCGATCACAATCAATATTCCGCCAAACACCGTCCAAAGAATCGGGAGCGACGTAAGAGCGAGGAATTGGTGATTAGATAAATTGGTACGAATATCGAAATAAGTGAAACATTCAATCGATAACGCCGTCCACAACAGAGCGGTTCCCAAAATACCGAACGAAAAGAAAATATGGCGTTCCTGTTGATTTTCCAATGGATACAGGCGAGTCATCCATACCGCAACAGAAATCATCATCGCCGACGGAATAAAAACGCTGATAAAACAAGGATTGAGTAACGGAATTTCAAATGCCGGACGGCGGAATAAAACGAGACAAATTATTTCCGCAACGGTAACGGCAAAAACCAGTAATCCGAAACCGCGAAGCCAAACAGATTGACCCGCTGTTCCGATCATGATCAACATTCCGCCGAACAATGTCCAAAGAATCGGCAATGATGCTGTTGCAATAAATAGTTGTATTGCCGGATCGGCAGAGAACGGATTTTTGTGAAAATAAGCGAAACATTCAACCGACAAAAATATCCAGAACAACATCATCCCCGATAAACTCGTGTACAAAAATGCGTCTCGCTCTGTTTTATCCTCTGCCGGTTTAATCCGAATCGTCCAGATTCCGGTAAACATCACCGTTAATACCGGAACAAGCATAGTGATAAAATACGGATTGATAAACGCAATATTGTAATCGGGACGGTGTAAAAGTTCCATACTTGCAATTTTGATTAGCGTTCCAAAAAAGACAACAAGACCGCAACCCCGCAAAACTTTTTCCTGAAACAATATTCCCAACACAAACAAGATAAGAGCGTAACACGTCCAGAGAACCGACAACGTTCCCCGCGTGGCATTGGATTTTATGGTATCATTTATTGTTTCTACCGGAATCGGTAACAGAGTAGGATTGTGCATAAAAAATTGGTAACATTCGACCGATAAAACGCCCAGTAACAGAAAAATTCCCGCAACGCCCAAAACGCCTTCCTCAACAGTTTCATCAGTCAATCGTTTGCTTCGCCGTTCCTGAACAGCAACACCGATCAAAACGAAACTCGAAAAAATGATGACCGGACAAAACGGATTAAAAATAGGTTCTGAAAAATATTCTCTTGAAAAGAAATTGGTCAGCATTTTTATTATGACTATAAAAAACGCAAACAAGGCGGCATTTCGCAAGGCAGACGAACGGAAGACAACACCGGTCTCAAACAACAGTAACACTAAAAGAGTCCAGAGAACCGTGAGCAGAAGCGGCGCCCAATGATCGTGAGGAATGTAAAGTTCGGGACGAAGTGTAAAATATTGCAACAATTCTACGGACAGGAACAAAATCATAAAACCGTAACTTATCAGACCAAGCCAAAAATTAAACGTAATTTGAGATTGCTTGTTTTCCGTTGCGAGCAGCCGATGAGTCAGAACGGTTGAAAAAATAGAAACAGAAATCGCCGCGAATGAAGGTAAATCGAAAAAGGAAAAAACCGGTAATCGTGTTAAAATCGAAACGGAATGAGTTGAGGCTGCCGGTTCAAAAATATCGTACAATAAACGGACAACGCCGAGCGTTATAAAAACGAGTGCCATAACGCGAAAAGTTTTATTGTCTTGCCGATGCCCGAAATACCACAATCCGGCAAATACTGTAACCCATCCGAGCGTCAAGCATGCGGCGTCGAAATGAAGCGGAATCCCAATTGCGACAAATCCCAACGCAATAACTGTTGCGGCAGCCGGAGCCGCTTTCCAATAGGCGGATAATTTTTGTTCAATATCATTATTCCAGATTCTTGCAAGATGCCGTGAATAAAATACAGCGAGCAATCCGTACCAAGCCGCCCCGATAAATGCGGTAACGCCAAGCCATGAACCGAATGTTAAATCGTTACGTAATAATTGCCAAATTGTTCCGAAAAGAATGATCGGCGAAAGAATCGCCCGCATGGCGTCATCCCAAGTCGGTAAAGCGTGAATTCGCGGAATCATCGCGGCAATTGTTGTATCGGTAAGATAAACAAGATAAAATAGTCCGTGAAAAATCAAAACAGCTGCAAGTTTTTCCGGCGGAACAGAATGAACCGGAGAATAATACTGTAAATACCACATCCAAAATTCTATTTGTGTACCGAAAAAAGCAAGAAATCCTATCGGAGACCGTTGCAACAAATTGACAAGAATTATTGTTCCAATATTCAAAATAATCAGATACGTAAATAATTCGGCGTAACGATCCGTTCCTTCCGAAAGAAGCAGCGGAACGGCAAGACCGCCGAGAATGGAAATGATACCGAGTAATTTCGACGTGTAATGCCATGCGAGTAAAAAAGAACCAAAAATGATAAACGGCATGAGAACGCCTGCCGTTGAAACGGAAATTAATTTGTAAAACGCAAATGAAGCGTAACCCGCCTGAAACAAAATAATGATTCCTGCACTGGAAAGCATGGTGGAAAAGCGTTGCCAACCGTTGTTCCAAAAATACTTTCCGGCTCCGAGAAACGCGGCTCCGAAAACCGCAATCCCGCAAACTTTAAGTTCGGGACCAATCCAACCGGATTGAACCGCGTGCCGGATAAACAACGCCGCTGAAACAATAAATCCCAATACCGCAACCCAACCAAGAAGTTTACGACCAATCCAAAGTTCAACTGATTGCCAAACAATACTGTCTTCTTTTGAATATGTTACGGAATTTGTCTTTTCCCATTCTTCATCTGTTCGCGGTTTTTTAACCGGTAACGGTGTAAAAGCAGGAGAATCTGTTGTTGCGTCAACTATTGCCGTTGCTGCTGTTGTTACGGATTCGGTTGGTATTGTTACAGATTCAGTTGCTGTCAACGGTAACGGCGGCGGAGTTGGCGATTGTATTGGCGTTGGAATTGGAACAAATTCTTGATTCGGAATTTGCGAATCGGACGGCGTTTCGTTTTTGGTTGCATTTTTCAACGGAATTGCTTTTGCCCATTGTAATTCCGTTCGTAACGCCGAATCGGTAATCATTGCTGCGTCATCAATTTCCGGCGGATATTGTTTGTTCGCTCGCTCCTTTGCAATTTGTGTTGCAGTCAAAATGCTTTTTGCGGTTTCTGTTGTTTTAACTGTTTCCGTCGTTCCGGTATTTTCTATAGTTTTTGTTATAGAAAGATCGTCCGTTTTTTTCGCCGATAACGATATTTGACTTTGCAACATCGATTCGAGACGCTCTTTTTGCTCTTCTAATTCACGAATACGCGACTTGTAAGAGTCGGTAAAATTATTGTTTCGATTTGTGTATTTTTTTTGTTCTTCCAATTCACGAAGACGCGAATGGAGACTGCAACACCAAATAAACGCAATCGGTCCCATGATAAAAAGACCAAGAACACAAATTCCCATTAAAATGTATTCCATATAATTTTCGTAATTATTGAGCGGAATTTTCGTTTTTTTCCGATTAAGGTAATGATTGATAATAAGGATACGTTTTTACTCAATACGCAGTACTCAATTACTCAACCTATTTCCAATTCCGCAGGGATGAGACTTTATGAACCCGATGCTTTAGCATGGTTATTTATCTTAACTCAATTTACGCAATGATGCAATAACCTGTTTACGATGCAACAACAACAGCATAACCAAAATCCACTGATATATTACAAAAGTTTCAATTTTATTTTTCGCCAACCTCATTTTTACCTAATTTTTTCTGAACGATTCACCAAAAAACCTCAGTAGCAGTAAAT
>JAIRLW010000243.1 GCA_031259095.1 Planctomycetaceae bacterium
CAGTTTACGACGAATCAGACAAATTGTCAAGTGGAAAAAATTTTTTTTGACAGATTTCCGACAAATTTTTCAGATTATTTTGGAATTTGAGGACTGTAATCATAAAAACAGAATCAAAAACAAAAAACAGACCCCCCGGAACACATGAATAAAATAATTCGCAGATTACGCCGATTTTTGCAGATTATGTTGAGAGATTTTCTAATGATATAAAAATACTTGTCATTATTCAGTGGACTTTCTAATACTGATTTTTAACGATGAAATACACGAAGGGACATGAAAAGTGATGTTTCTATTTTTTATTTTTTAAAAAACTTTTCGTGAACATTCGTGTTTTTCGTGGTAAACATAAAAATAAGGCAAAAGAGAACAATTTACGAAAATCAGCGTAATCGGCGGACTTCTCTCTCGGTATTCTCAAAGATTAATAAAATAGACAATTAATTATATCGTGATTTTCCCGTAAACTATTATGATTCGGTTTATTATTATTGATTAACGTTCAAAAAAATGAACAATTAAGATTATAAGCCGACAAGAATAGAAGGTCAACAAAGAAAAAAGCAGAGGTTTCATTGAGAACCTCTGCCTTTCATTTTCTATTGGAAACATCGGCATTGTATAAATTTTTTTACCGATTGGAGTTTCCGAATATATTTATATTTTGTACTTCGTTTTAGTACATATCACCGCCCGGCATTGGCGGAGCGGCTTTTTCTTCTTTGGGAATATCGGCAACCAAAGCGTCGCTCGTCAACATCAGCGAAGCAACACTTGCCGCATTGGTTAACGCTGTTCGTGTTACTTTTGTCGGATCAATCACGCCCGCTTTGACCACATCCTCATACACATCCGTTAAGGCGTTGTAACCGAAATTACCTTTGCCTTCGGCGACTTTTTCAGTAACAATACCACCGTCTTTACCGGCATTCTGAGCAATTTGTGTCAACGGAGCACGGCAAGCCCGAACAATAATATTGTATCCAACAACCTCATCGGTTGGAATTTCACCCGGTTTGACGGCGCTGGAAGCACGAAGCAGAGCAACACCGCCGCCCGGCAAAATGCCTTCTTCAACAGCAGCACGCGTTGCGTGAAGAGCATCTTCAACACGGGCTTTTCGCTCTTTCATTTCACTTTCAGTTGCGGCTCCGACCAAAATTTTCGCAACACCGCCGGAAAGTTTCGCCAAACGTTCTTCGAGTTTTTCACGGTCGTAATCGCTTGTAACATTGTCGATTTCACGCCGGAGTTGTTCGATACGTCCTTTAATTTCCTCACTTTTTCCGCCGCCTTCGATAATGGTTGTGTTATCTTTATCGATTACAACTCGTTTCGCGGTTCCGAGATCGTTGAGCGTCAACGACTCCAGTTTACGTCCGAGACTTTCGAACAACACTTCGCCGCCGGTCAAAATACCGACATCTTCGAGCATTGCCTTGCGACGATCACCGTAACCCGGCGCTTTGATCGCGGCAACTTTCATCGTACCGCGTAACCGGTTAATCACCAGTGTTGCCAACGCTTCGCCGTCCACATCTTCCGCAATAATCAGCAACGGTCTTCCGGTATTGACGACCGCTTCGAGAATCGGAATGGCTTCTTTGATGTTCGAAAGTTTCTTTTCGCTGAGCAAAATGTAAGCGTTTTCGAGAACACATTCCATTTTGTTCGGATCGGTTACGAAATACGGTGAAAGATAGCCGCGATCAAACTGCATTCCTTCGACCCATTCGACTTCGGTTTTGAGACTTTTACCTTCGTCCACTGTGATAACACCGTCTTTTCCAACTTTCGCCATTGCTTCTGCCAAGAGGTCGCCGATTTCTTTATCGTTATTTGCGGCGATTGTTCCGACTTGGGCGATTTCTGTTTTACTATTCTTGACATTGACCGACATACTTTTGAGTTTGGCGATAATATCAGTAACAGCCTTATCCATTCCGTTTTTGAGTTGAAGCGGATTAACGCCGGCAACAACCGCTTTCATTCCTTCGTTGAAAATGGCTTCTGCCATAATGGTTGCGGTGGTGGTTCCATCGCCGGCAACGTCGCTTGTTTTTGAGGCGACTTCACGAACCATTCTGGCTCCCATATTTTCATACGTCTCTTCCAGATCAATTTCTTTGGCAACAGTAACGCCGTCTTTTGTAACTAACGGCGAACCGAAACTTTTTTGAATAATAACGTTACGTCCTTTGGGACCGAGCGTTACTTTCACCGCTTTTGCCAATTTCGAAACGCCGCGCCGCAATGCTTCGCGCGCCTCTTGATCAAATGCAATCATTTTAGCCATGTTATTCTCCTTAGTCTGTTGGGTTAATTCTATTTAATTAATTAACTAAATTAATTTTTAATGGGTTATGGTCAAAGCGGAACGTTTTTTTTAACAGTAATAGTATTAACGTCCCGTTTTCGCATCCCGTACCTATTTTATGTTCTTGCCAGCCTTTAGTCGAACTTCGTGATTAGCCTAGTTATATTTCTTAGACTAATTACTAATACTAACCTATGATTGCGAGAACATCGCTTTCGCGCATGAGAAGGAGTTCGTCGTCGCCGATTTTGAACTCTTCACCGGCATAAGAGAGGAAAAGAACTTTATCCCCTTCTTTAATTTGAAATGTCGAACGTTTACCGTTATCCAGAATTTTTCCGTCGCCGATACTGATGACGGTTCCGCGTGCTGGTTTATCTTTGGCAGTGTCCGGGAGATAAAGACCTCCTTTGGTTCTTTCCTCTGCCGCTTCGCGCCGAACAACAACGCGATCACCAAGCGGTTGAATTTTTGTTCCTTTGCACGAACATTCGCTTGAATCTTTCTTTTTCAACATAGTTTCCTCAAGGTTTGTAACGTTAAAAAAATCTCCTGCCAAAAGGAGAATCAACGATAAAATTTTTAGAGAATATGCAAGTTTCGCGCCAATTCCATTTTATCGGCAAGAATAACAGAAAAACAACCTGCGGATTCAGGCGTAACTCCAGTAATTTTCGGCTTCAACTTCCTTCCAGAGAAAATTCCCTTTTTTAACCCCAAACCCGTTTTCTGCCAAAATGACAGTTTTTCTATTGCGAAGTAGCCGTAGTCAAAGAATTAAGGGGAACCTCTTGTTAATATCAGGTAATGTGGTATTCTATAACACTTAGCGCTTTTCAGGTTAATAAACTAAAATTTCCGATAAACCATTATTAAAAAAATTAAAATGTCTATGTCTATCCGTATTATTATCCGCACTGTTTTTTTAACTTTTTTCGTTTTCTTTTTTCTTTTTGCCGGTTGTCGGAACAAGGCGAACAATGAACCGGCAACCACTGAAAAAACAGCAGAGGAACAATCACAAACACTGAATGTTCCTTATCCAACCGACCAAATGTTGGAACAACTCGGTTCGGAAAATAATCTGGAAACTCGTTGGTTGTTACCTGATCCGGTTTTTGTTGTCGCCGGACAACCAAAACGGTTTTTGAAATCGCCCATCGGAATCGGAAATGAAAGTCTTCTCTCCGAAGTAATTACACAATTTCTACAAGTCCCTTTCGATCCCATTAAAATGGACCGTTTTGTCCAAGCCTCCGCCTTTCCCGTTCAAATTCAAGTTCAGACGGAACAAAACGGTATTCCGACTCCGCAAACACGTCTGATTTACCGGCGTTCTACCATTCTCGTTTTCGACGAACCGATTAAAAAAGAGGAATTGTTTCTCTCCATTTTCGGTAATACCAAAGAAGATATCGAAGACAAAAAGCGTCAATCGGGAACAATCGAATACTACGATCTCACTCCGCCGGAAATTACGATTCCGCAACGTCTTGCGATTACGTTTGCCGATGAACGGACATTGGTGGTGGTCGAAGGGCAGGAACCCGATATCAAAGCGGTTTTCGAACAAAATCCGCAAAATTTGCCCCTTATCAAAAACGCCGCAATTGATCGGTTAAAACGGCTTGATCTCGATTCCAACGATTTATTGCTCGTAACCTCTCTGGAAGGCGTTAATATCGATCCGCAAGTCTTGGAAGGTTTCTTACTCCAAACCGGAGCGCCTCAGAGTGTTACGGAATCGCTTGTCCGACATCTTCGAGCGACAACATTGTCCGTCAATCTAACGGTTCCGGTCGGTTCGCCAATGTTGACGATTCGTTTCGATTCCCGTGATTCTCAAGGCGCAGTGGAAATCGGTGAAAATATTCAGGGTTTGATTCTCATGGGACAAACCACGTTGGCAACAATGGACGAAAACGCCAAAGCAGCATTGCCAATCCCTTATCAATTTGCCCAATCCGTGTTGAACGCTATTACGGTGAATACTGCGGAATCACGGATTGACGTTGTTCTTAGCAAATTCGAGGAGTTCGAAAAAACAGCAGCCGGAGGAATCAGAAATCAACAAACATCCATGCAGCAAATGCAAATTCAACAGCAACGTGTGGAACAATTACTCATGTTAGGACAACTTTTCATGGCGTATTATCAAAAGAACAATAAATTCCCCACCGATATTCGTTCCGCTGATGGCGTTCCGCTTCTGAGTTGGCGTGTTGCTTTGCTTCCGATGCTTGGACTGGAAGAACTTTATAAACAATTCAAATTAGACGAATCATGGGACAGTCCGACCAACAAACCGCTTATGGAAACAATGCCGCTCATTTTCCAACCTTTCGCGGACAATATCAAACCGCCTCAAACGACGATTCGTTTTTTCGACTCCGAAGGAACTCCTTTTGCCAATCCAGACTTAAAACCGGAAGAATTGAAAAATCCGCAATCGACATTGTTGTTTGTTGCGGTGCAACCGGAAAAAGCGGTCGAATGGACGAAACCGGAATCGTTGACGTTTGAGGCTGAGAAACTCGAAGAGATTGTTGGTTCAACGTTGTTTGGTTTAACTTTTGCCGGTCAAATTGTTCCCGATATTCCTATCATTCCGCTTTCCGATCCACGTTCAAAACAACAACGTCAATACCTGGAGGCAATGATCAAAGGTTTACCGCTTCCCGATGCTCCGGCAATGAATCCGCCTGAACCGCCGAAAGAGCCTGCATCAGTTGTTCCTTCGGCGGAATCTCAACCAACAACAACTTCACCAACATCGGAAACGCCTCCGCCGTTAACGATTCCGTTAGAACCGTCGAAAGAGCCTGCATCAACTGTTCCTTCGGCGGAATCTCAACCAACAACTTCTTCGACAACAAAAACGTCGCCGCCGTTAACGATTCCGCTGGAACCATCGAAAGAGCCTGCATCGGCTGTTCCTTCGGCGGAATCTCAACCAACTGGGCATCTCTAATAATTCGTGTTTTTCGTGGTGAAAATAGTGCAAAAGAAATCGCAACCATTGAACATTACCAATAATTTAAAAACAATCTGTAAAAATCGGCGTAATCTGCGGATTATTTTTCCGTGTGTTTGTAGTTAATAAAAATGGGTGTAACTTTGACTCTACGTATGTCTAGGTAATTTAGGTAGTTTTTTAATATATAATTTTTTGGAATTGGTATTTTACAAAACCTCGTTTTGTGGGATAGTAATGGTAGTGCTATAAACCACTTACCACCCA
>JAIRLW010000231.1 GCA_031259095.1 Planctomycetaceae bacterium
AAAAATCCCTTTTGCTCAACCATAAATTTGCCTTAAAAGATTATTTGTTTGTCCCATTGTCCCTTTACTGATAAAATATTAGGGACCAATGGGACAATAAGGACTGTTGGGACAAAAGATAGGAAACGTTTCGCTGACCATATTTTGGAAATTCTCTCACTACCGTTCGGGCTTCTGTTTTTCTGATTACATTCCTCAAATTCCAACATAATCTGAAAATTTTTTTTCCGCTTGACAATTTGTCTGGTTCAGAGTAAACTATAAACCTGACTCGATTGCGATATGTTTTTTTACCGTGCTGTTTGCGGTAAGCGAATCGCAATGATTTCAGTAACCTTAGAAAATAAGGAGAATAACAATGGAAAATGTAGTGAAATGTTTGGTTGGTTTTTTGGTGATGTTTCTTGCGAAAAACCAAATGTTAAAATGGGCAAGACGGGGGGGGCAGGATATAGTGGAGAGTTAAGAACGGAGAGTGGAAAGTGTTCGGCTTTCCGGTACTATTCCGCAAAATTCTCAACTCTTTTTGGTTCTTCACCGTTCGGCTTTACGTTGGTCGAACTTCTGGTGGTGATTGCGATTATCGGGGTGTTAATCGCTCTTCTGTTACCGGCAGTTCAGGCAGCGCGGGAATCCGCAAGACGAATGCAATGTACTGACCATCAAAAACAGATCGTGTTGGCGTTCCACAGCCACGCCGATGTTCATCAGCAAGACCTGCCCGAAGGCGCAACAGGTGATAATCGCCCCTCTATATGGGCGGTTGAAATACTGCCGTTCATAGAACAAAATGCGTTGTATGAACAAATAGGAAAAACAACATCTTTTAACGCTGCTCCCAATAAAGCTCTCTTTACAGACAGCATAATTTCAGTCTTTCGTTGTCCGTCTGACGCAAAACGGAAAACAAGATGGAGAGATATCCCCGGCGCACCGTTGTATAATTACGTTCCGTGTATGGGACATGCCGCAATTGACGACTATGATACTGGAAGTGTTGGTTGGAAAGCATACGGAACGATTACGGCGGATTTGCTTCGGCAATCCATGTTCATTCTTGCGAGCGGAACAAACCGCCGTAAGATAAACTTGTCGGAAGTTACCGATGGTCTCTCCAATACGGCGGCGTGTTCGGAGACAATCCAGGGATTGGGCGATGACGCGGCTGGCGCCCATCCCGAAGATATTCGCGGATTTATTTGGTATTGTAACACAAGTTTCTTTACCACATATTACGCCCCAAATTCTCCGAACCACGATTCGGTCGGCTGGGCGGGAACAACTAACGGAGCAGGTTCAGGATTGGATCATGTTAAGTTCCCGATCATGTATGACGGTAGTTTGCATGCGTCGGCGCGAAGTTATCATCCCGGCGGCGTGAATGTCGGTTACGGCGACGGAAGCGTGCATTTTATCAGCGATACGGTAAATGTCGATGCGTGGCATAACCTTGGCGCGAGCAACGACGGACAATCATTATTACCATAAGGAGAAAAACAATGAAACACTTATTTCCAATCATTTTGATATTATTATTTCTTGCCGGTTGCACGAACAATCCGCAAGGACGATTACCGATAACCGGCGAGGTAACGCTTAACGGTCAACCGCTTGAAAACGGCAGTATTTCGTTTGACCCGATTGGTTCGCAAACGGAACGGTTACAGTCCGGCGGACAAATTGTCAATGGCAAATACGAAATTGCCGCACCGCAAGGTTTAGTTCCGGGCGAGTATCAAGTGCGGATTACTTCGATGATTGTTGATCCGAAAGCACCTCCGCCGAAAGATTCGGTAGAACCGCCGAAAATGATCAACATTGTTCCGCCGGAATTCGGCAGTAAAACGACGCAAAAAGTAACTGTCGAAAAAGGAAAGGAAAACCGGTTTGACTTTAAAATGTAAAACCGGTAAAGTTTGTCCAAAATATATCAGCGGAAAAATTTTAACACGTATGAATATTTTGACAAACAACCTCAGTAGCAAAAGGTACAACATGCATCAACCTTATTACCTCATTAAAGCCGGACGGACAATGAATGAGGTAATAAGGTTTTATTTTACGATGTTGTTTGCATGGAAACAGTGGGGTTTCGCAAATTCTACTGAACAGTTACAAATTTCAATTGCCGATTGTTATACTCCTCCTACTTTAAAATTCGTCTTGACAGTTTTTTTAATTTTTCTTATGGACTTCTAAAAACCTATTTTTTTGACAGGATTTACAGAATTGACAGGATAAAAAATCTCATAAAATCCTGCAAATCTTGTTTATCCTGTCGAAAACAAATTTTTTTCAAAATTTGTTTTCGAAGGTTTTTAGAAGTTGTCTTATATTATTCTTGTTATTTTTTGGTAACTCATTTTTTTCATTTTCTATGAATTATCGTTTATCTTGCAAACAAATCCGGAAGCTTCGCCAGAAGTATCGCAAGATCGAAGGTCAACGTCATGCGGATCGTATTCGTATTGTTCTTGCGCTTGCGGAAGATTTCAGTCCTGCTCAGCTTTCCAAGATATTTTTAGTTGATGCATATACGATTCGTCGTTATTTTCGTTTATATAAGGAAGGCGGTATT
>JAIRLW010000244.1 GCA_031259095.1 Planctomycetaceae bacterium
TCCTGATTATTTCGGAATAATAAGGAAATTTCTTACCGCATAAAGTATAACCGATCACACTAAAATTAGAACACAAAGAAAAATCTCTATACAAAATATCCCTAAACTGCCTAATTTAAACAAAATTTTCACATCAGTTCGTCAACTCTGCCTCAAAATTGCTCTTTTCTGATTTTTAAAATTCTGCTATGCTACGTATTCCGATAAACCCGATACATTGTTTGGAGAACAATATTGACCGATTTTGCCGAAAATAATTCCGTTCATATTCCTGTGTTGGTTCAGGAAGTGATTGAATTTTTAAGTCCTAATCCACAAGGTATTTACGTGGACGGAACGCTTGGCGGAGGAGGTCATACAGAGGCTATTATTCAAAAGATTCAAAATATTCAAAATATTCAAAATATTAAAAAGATTCAGGAAATTCAACAATCAACTCAGCATGTTGCCGAAAGATCGGGAATGGTTATTGCGATGGATCGGGATATTGCGGCAATTAACCGAACCGAAAAACGGCTTCGTAATATTTTTAATGCGAAAAGCAACGATAACGAAAAAGAACAATCCGCACACATTTCGGATACTTTTAATACGTTAGATAAAAATACATTAGATAAAAATTGTCCGATACGTTTTGCTCACGCGAATTATTGTCACTTTGACGAAGCGATTGATCTGTTACAAATTGAAAAGATTGACGGTTTTTTACTTGATCTTGGTTTATCCAGCGATCAGTTGATGGACGGTGAACGCGGATTCAGTTTTGATTCAACCGGTTTGCTCGATTTGAGGTTCGATACGACGGAGGGCGAAACGGCAAGAGAATTACTGGAACGGTTAAAAGAAGAGGAGATTGCAAACATTATTTATCAATTCGGTGAAGAACGTTACAGCCGACGTATTGCGCGGGCAATTGTCGAACGCCGAAAAGCAAGGCAACCCATTCAAACCGCTTATGAATTAGCCGAATTGATACGAAATCTGGTTCCGCGCGAACGGCGAACCAACACAAAAAATCATTCCGTAACTCTCGATCCGGCAACTCGAACATTTCAAGCGTTACGAATTGCCGTCAACGAGGAACTTGGCGCATTGAAAAATGTTTTGCAAACTGTCCCGAACCGGTTAAAACCTCATGGGATGATGGTTGTTATTAGTTTTCATTCATTGGAAGATCGAATGGTCAAAAATGCTTTTCGTGATAATCCGTGTTGGGAAATAATGACAAAAAAACCGGTTATTCCGTCCGAAGAGGAAATAAAACGTAACCCGCGCGCCCGAAGCGCAAAACTTCGCGCCGCAAGGAAACGATAACACATCGAAATTCAGCAAGGATGCAACGATGTCAAAAAATGAGAAACGAAATTCCGAGACCAATTCTTTGGAATCCAAGAAATTAAACAATTCCGGCGACAATTTTTCCATGCCGACGGAAACGTTGACCAATACCGCAACTTCTGTGCCGACAGATAAATCGGTACAGAAATCAGATCAAAAAACGGAATTGTCCGACGGTCATTCGGATAACGAAAATATTCCGAAACGGTTATTTCAACTTCCGACTTTTGTGCCGGTTCTTTTTCGTGAAACGGTTAATTTGTTTCATCGAACAGTCGATGGCGTTCGTAAATACGGTTCATTCGGATATGCGCAGGGAAAAAAAGCGATGGCGTTCCTTTGCCGTTTTGCCGCTTTTTTTGTTCCCAAAAAAACTGTTTCCGACGGCGAAAACAACGATATTGGAAACACGGAGATGGTAAAAGAATCTTCAAAAAATACTCCGCCGTCAAATCAATCGGCAGTTCAAACGGCGGCGATTGGAAATAATGTTGTTGCAAAAAACAAGATTGATCATAACGTTAATGAAAATATTAATGATATTGAAGACGAGGAAGAATATGAAGAGGATCATTTCCGTTGGCTGAATCTCGGTTTTAAAGTTACGGCGGTAGCGGCGGTAATTCTTTTATTGACAGGCGGATATTTCGGCGTAAAGTTGTTTTTGGGAAAAACAACACTGCCAGTCGAAGAAACGGAAAAGATTCAACCGGAAACTTCTGAATTAATGCAACAACAGCAGCAACAAGAGTCTGATACTAATTCCGACGCTAAAAAAGACGTTCTGGAAAAAATCGATCCAACACCGGTAAAATCCTTACAACAACCAACCGTAACCCCAGAAAAAGAATCTATTGTTAAAAAAACAACAGAAGAAACAGTTAAAGAGCCGAACAAAAAAACAACAGAGAACTCAGAAAAGCCGGAAGAATTAGCGGAAAAACCAAAGATTCCCAAGAAAAACGAAACGGTTACTGAACCGTTTAAGGAAGAGATAAAAACTGTTCCCAATCCTGAAAAAGAGATTACGGCTAGTAACAATAATTTAGACAACACCCAAACTGCGTCTGATAATTGGAACAATATTCAACCTGCGGAAACCGTAACAGATTTTTCCAACCCGATTGTTGCTCCGACCGTTGCCGCGCCGTTTCCAGCCGTAACAACAAATTCTTCTGTTCTGCCGGAATCGCCGGTTTCGTTGGATTCTCCTCTGCCTCCTGAAAAACCGGAGGTTGTACAAAATCCGGTAACAGCGCCAACTCCGCCGACGGAAACCAAACAATCGGCAACAACAAATCTTCCAGCGTTAGCAACGCTGAATACGAAAACTCCGGTTATGACAACTCCGACTACAACGGCAACCGTTCCAACTCCAGCGTCAACTTCAACTCCGGCTACAACAACTCCACCTCCGACGGCAATCGTTCCAACTACAGCATCATCAACTCCGACAATTCCTGTTGCAACAGGAACAACGCCGCTGACGCCGCTTAAAATGCAACCTTCGGCAACAGATTCTGTTTCATCATCAAACTTTCCGATTTCCGATATTTCCGGTAATCAATCATTGACGATTCCCAAATCTGATAATGAAATTCAAACATTTTCGCCGTTATCGACATTTCCGCAACCATCTTCAGAGCCAAGTCTGAACATTCCTGAACAACCGAAAATGGATTCCGTTACCGGCGGATTTAGCAAGGCTCCGACTCCGCCGGAAATGAATACGCCGATACCTTCTCCGTCGGTGGAACCGATGATTCCTGTTGTTGCAACGAAAAAAGAGGAAACGGTTCCGGCGATTCCCCAATCGGGAACGATTCAACCGATTACGGATACGTTCGATTCTGCGTTAACGTCTTCGTTGCCGCCGGAGCCGTCGCTTGCGATTCCGACAGATTCCGTAACATTCGCGCAGCCGGCCGTGCCGTCAACCGCTGCCCAACCGATGCTTGTAACGTCAACTCCCTATGTTCCGCCGACATTCAATCAACCAACAACGACATCAACTCCGCTCACTTCTAATACTGAAACAAATACAACATTTCCGAAAATGGAAACGACAATGAATAACGGAACGATTACGAAAACCAATGAATCGTCGTTGGAAATTCCCAAAGAGACGCAGCGTTCGGATGTAACAGTTCCGGCAACGACGGTTCCGGCTGCGACGGGTTCGGCTCAGACGGTAACAGCTCCGGCGATTTTGCCGCAACACGCGGAATTGGCAAAGGTGGAACCTCCGCTTGGCAGTCAGTTACAAAATCAGGTTCGTGGAATGCGGAATCAGGAATCTTCGGAACCTAAACTTCGTTTTGGTTCAAATGTTCACGCTCCAACCGGAGCCGTTCGGTATCATCCTAAATCGACAGTACAAAATGTTACAGAGTTGATTCCTTCACAGCCGATGCCGGTTAATGTGTCGGACCCAAATTCCAATCCGTTAATTGGTTTATTACCAACCGGTCATCCTCAACCCGAAGCAGCAAATTCGTTACCGCCGCTTGAAACCGCGCCGAAATCGGTAACAGCAATACCGAATCCCGGTTATCGTCATTCCTTGAATCGTGATCTTCCGGCTTCGGTTCAACCGGAATCGTCACCATCGGAGACGTTGCCTTCGACGGTGAATAATAGTGAACGGCGTGCGAAACGGTTCCGATGGTCAGACGAGGAAATCACACAGTCGCCGATAACACCGGAACAATATACGGTACAAGAAAACGAGACCTACATGACGATTAGCGACAAATTTTTTAGAACAAGCCGATTATTCAGGGCTTTGGCGGAACACAACCGACAAAAATACGGAACGGATTACAAATTATCGGCGGGAACTGTTATTGAAATTCCGCCGGCTGATTACTTAAAAAGTAATTATGCCGAAGTATTGCCCCGAAGCGGACAACGACCTGAAAAAAATACAACAATTTCTGCGTCAACGATTCCCGCTCCGGTTCAAGGGTTACGATATGTTGTTCGGGCGGATGATACTGTTTTCCGTATTGCGACCAATCAGTTACGGGACAGTTCGCGGTGGCAGGAAATTATGGATATGAATTCGGACAAACTTCGTAACCCTCGTGATTTACAACCCGGCATGGAAATTATTCTTCCCGCAACCACCGCAACACAAACAACTTACGGAAGACGATGAATAATCTGATTCCGTCAGGATTTATTGAGAAGTGTTGTGAATTGGGATTATTGACGAAAAAAAATTCTCTAATTATTTTGGAATTTTGGCGGCGATTACAGACAGGTCAATCAAGGTAGGCAATCCTTTTTCTTGAAAGGTTATCTCTAAACCTACAGTCGCGCCGGTTGAGATTTACTTGATACCAACAAGTTTGCCCCTCATAAAGATTTTGTTATTGAATCAACAAAATCTCTTCATAATCAATATCTGATTGAATGTCCCATTAAAATAGACCGCTATTGTGGGGTCTATTTTATAATCGGTAAATTTTGGTAAGATGTTATTTTTAACTGGTTACAGTCTATTTTCCCTTTGTCGGCGGGATAACTTGTTTTCATCAAATAGTTAATGGCACTTAATTGGAACGAAATTAAAACACGAGCGGCGGCGTTTGTTGACGAGTGGCGAGATAAGTTGTCTAACCTTCGCGAGAAAGCAGATGCGCAAACATTTGAAAATGAATTTTTTAATATCTTTGGCGTGAGCCGTTCTCAAATGGCGATTTTTGAACATAAAG
>JAIRLW010000334.1 GCA_031259095.1 Planctomycetaceae bacterium
CGTGAAGCGGGTTTGGGGCAATTGATAGGCAAGCGGAGTTGGGGGGGGGTAGTTGGAATTTCCCCGCGGGGGCAATTGATTGATGGTGGAATTGCGTTTGTACCGTTGAATGGAACGAATGACAAAGACGGCAATTGGGTAATTGAAGGAACTGGTGTCATGCCGGACATTGAAGTTGAAAACGACCCAAAATCAATGCTCGAGGGCAAAGACCCGCAACTGGAACGTGGAATAATTGAGGTAATGAAAAAAATCCAAAACGAACCGATAAAGTGGCCAACATTCCCAAAACATCCCATAAAAACAAAATAAAATGTTCGGGAAATCCAAACAAAAAAACGGTTGATCGTATGAATCGTTTGATCAAACAAAAACCAAACCCGTTCAGTAGAGACGCAATGCCTTGCTTCTCAAAAATCGTCAAGCGTTAAAAAGATTTCATTTGCGGTAAGCGACTCAACGTCTCGCAGGTCGCAATCACAGACTGTCTGAACTTTGATTTATTTGATTGTTATGATCGTTCTGTTAGTTGACGTGCGTTCAAATAAAAAACGGTTGATCGTATGAATCGTTTGATCAAAAAAAAACTAAACCGTTCAGTAGAGACGCAATGCCTTGCGTCTCAAAAAAGATCGCCAACAGTCAAAAAGATTTCATTTGTAGTAGGCGATCAATGTCCCGCTGGGCACGCCGGTTGATCGAAGTTCAAATAAAAAACCGGTTGATCGTACGAATCGTTTGATCAAAAAAAACCAAACCGTTCAGTAGAGACGCAATGCCTTGCATCTCAAAAAAGATCGCCAACAGTCAAAAAAGATTTCATTTGTGGTAGGCGATCAATGTCCCGCTGGTCACGCCGGTTGATCGAAGTTCAAATAAAAAACCGAGTAACTTTTCAGTAGAATCATTTCGTTAATTTGTTGACGGATGGAAATTAAAAACCAATCGCGTAAAACACAAATAAAAAACCAATTGGTGCGACCGTGAGTGAAACCTCTTTAGCACAAGGTCGCCGACCTTGTGATTATTTACCTCACGGCACAAATAAGATCACAGACTAATCGGTAAGTTCCAATTTGAAATAGTTTTTCTTTTTGCCAACCGTAACAATTAGGTTCGTGGTGTCTTTTTGGGAATACTTTTCGGGAAGCAAGTTTTTTTGAGGATACTGAATTTCCGGTGTGGTATCGCCGGGCTTGTATTCTTTGGGTTGGCGAACGACTTCCTTACCGGATTTGTCCACTTCGATGAACTTTGTAACAAGTATTTTGTATTCACCCGGCATGGCTCCGTTTTGTGCGGCTCCTTGCGTCACCAAAACAAATTTTCCGTTACTGTCGGTCATTGCAGAAGCACCGCGTCCTTCGGCAAATTGCGGAACAAACGACACCAACGCTCTCTCAACCGTTTGACCGTTGTACAACACTTCGCCGCTAACCAAGACAACAGGAAATCCGCCGCGTCCGCATCCGTTGGCAACACACATTACTGATAATAGTAATCCTACCCAAAAACAAGAATAACATTTCATAAAAATCTCCTTTCGATTAAAGTAATGATTTAAACTAAACGTTCAACAGATTGTAATGTAATGGTCTATTTATTTTTTACCATAGAGAACACCGAGAGCACAAAGATAATGATCGTTTAAAATATTTCCTCTCTGTGAACTCTGTGTTCTCTGTGGTAAATGAAATAGACTGTTACCTACCAAGGTGTTTGCGTCTCGCCGCCGTTAATACTTCCAAGTGCTCCCCATATTCCAAAACGTGATTTACCGGAATGCGTGTGTGTCCACGCTGGACTGGATGTATCATTACCGACATCAATGGTATCGCTGATAAAATGTACTGACCCATCAACACATACTGCATTGACGCCGCCGGGGTGATAACTGCTTGCCGTGATCATCGATTGGTTTTTTTGATCGGTTCCCCACATAAGACAAGAAACAGTATTCGGAGCCATCATGGTGTGAAATGATACATATATCCATTCCTGAGCATCCGCCCAGCGACGACCATTATAACCCCTGGAAGTCCATCCTCCGGTATTTTTTATCAAACGCCGATCACTGGTATCAATTGCGGACATACACCAATCCGGTGAACCTGATCCGGAAGAAGTATTTCGAGCGATTGCAGAACGAACATGACGATCTTCGTTTGCTTCGCCAATACATCCTTCACTCAATGCCAGTGTATTACTTGTTCCATCTGTAATCGCACTCAAATTACGTCCGCAACCATTGACACCTCGTATGAAAGCTCCTCTTGCCCAGCTTCCAAGATCGCTCGGAATTGACCGATTCCAATCCATAGGACTATCTCCGTTGCATGCACGATAACTTGATACTGATGGAAAGTCGGTTTCAGGTTGTTCATTTCTATTTCCGTCCGATGGACAAGATAGGATTGGAAAATTTGTCGTCCATGGAAGGTAATTAGTATCCCAAGGAGCCGCCGGACCTGCCGGAAAGTTGTAAGTTCCATTCACGCTTGCCGCAGTACCGCCGCTGTCAATCATTGCCTTGAGACCTTGCTGCTCTGCAAAAGGCAAGAGCCATACAACCCAACTAATTCCACGAGAACAAGAAGAACCGTTTCCGCTAATTCTGCACCCCGCCGTTTCCTTTCCTTGTGGTGGAAGAAAATCAAAAGTATCGTGATGGTTAAGGGCAGCAAGAGCCCATTGTTTTAAGTTGTTTGAACAAGCCATTCGTCTTGACGCTTCACGTGCCGCTTGAACTGCGGGCAATAATAACGCGATCAATACACCGATGATCGCAATTACAACCAGAAGCTCAACCAGAGTAAAACCAAGAAAATTAACAACCAAAGGAGGCTTGAGAATGTCCTCCGCAGAATTTTTTTTGCGGAAATTCGCAAAAAAACAATTACCTGACCCCCCCCCCGCCTATTTTAACATCTGCCTTTGCATCAAAATTGACGTTAAATTCGGCATCGCACAAACCTTGCATTTGATTTGTCTTTTTCATTTTTAATCCTCCATTTAATTTGGTTAGTGGATTCGATTAAGGGAAATTCTAAAAACTCGACAAAAATTATTTTAATTGATCGAGTTAAATCGAATTCAGTCGATAAAATAGGTTTTTAGAATTTCTCTTAATCGTTACAAAAATTATTGGCACAGTAAAATTTTTTTCTTTGACAAAACAGAAAAAAATCACCTTGCAATAA
>JAIRLW010000403.1 GCA_031259095.1 Planctomycetaceae bacterium
GTAGCCAAAGATACAACATCTATCCAACCTTATTACCTTATTAAAAACGTAAACGAATAATGAGGTAATAAGGTCGGTTTTTGTGGGATTCATTGCTACTAAGGTTGTTTTGTTAGGAATAAATTAGGTTGAAAATGAGGTTTGCGAAAACTGTTAAAGATGTTTTGGAAAATTCCGCTGATATATTACCTATTATTATATTGTGTTGGATCGGTGAGACCGAGTTCGGCGAAGGCTTTTAGGCGAAGCAAACAGGATTCGCAATGTCCACACGCCAAACCGGTCGGAGAAGGATCGTAACAGGTATGTGTCAACGAATAATCAACTCCAAGCGAAAGACCAAGCCGAATCGTTTCCGCTTTACCAAGCCGCATCAACGGCGCTTCAATAGAAATGTTCGGACTAGAACATTCCGCTCCTGTTTTTGTTGCAATATTTGCCAGTGCGGAAAATGCGGACAAAAATTCCGGTCGGCAATCAGGATAACCGCTGTAATCAACCTGCGAAACTCCAATATAAATTTTCGAAGCATTGGATGTTTCCGCCAACGCCAGCGCCAACGAAAGGAAAATAGTGTTGCGAGCCGGAACATAAGTATTGGGAATATGCTGTCCGATTTTTTCTGGAACAGTATCTTTGGGCACCATGAGATTGTCGGTCAAGGAACTGCCGCCGAAAAGCCGTAAATCAACCGGCATCACAATATGACGCTTCACGCCAAGCCATGACGCAATACGCCGCGCCGCCTCCAACTCAACACGATGACGTTGATTGTAATCAATCGTCAACGCAAAAAGATCATTTCCTTCCGATTTGGCAACAGCCGCCGCTGTTGTGGAATCCAATCCGCCCGAAAGAAGAACGACTGCTCGTTTCATGATATGATTCCTAGTAACTTGTGGACGGCAAAAAATTTTTTTAATTAATCCATTTATCCATTTATCCCATTAGTCCCTCTCGTCACTAAAGTCCTTTTTTAGGGGATTTTAGGGATGATAGGGACTAATGGGATAAATGATTTTTCATAAAACATTGTTGGTTAAAAAACGAATTTTTCGAGGTTCCCTTAACTGAACTTTCGGCAGAGCCAGCCGCGATGAACATCATAGACCCAGCCGGGCGACCAATAATGATAAACAGATTCTTCACGTTTGATTTCAAAACCGGTTTTTTGGCAAAGAGCGGTCATCGCGTCGTTATCGCGTTGCGTAACAATGGTACTGAACGGAATACCGAGCGAACTACACCAAAAATCGCATGCGCCGAAAAGTCCTGTTCCGATTCCGCGATGGCGATGTTTTGAGTCCACCGCAAACAACCCAATCCGTCCTTCACGTTCTATTTCACCGGTTTCAGGATGAACACGTTTGGCACAACGGATGGTCGCCAACCCGATATGTTGTCCATTTTCGTACCAAGTCCAAATGCTGTCCGCTAATTCTTTGGTAACAGCGTAATTGATCCATGTTAGAAAAAGTTGTTCGTAATGGTTTGAAAGTTCCGGATCATTTTTGAACCGTGTCATTGTTCCCGATTGAATCGCCAAACGTTCCAACATTGGCGAACAAAATGTCGAGGTGTACGACCGAACATGGGAATCAATAGAAGAAACATTGTCGTCAATCGGTTTTCTGAAAACAATTTTTCTGTCATAACAAGGACAAGGAACTTCCTGAACAGAAAGATTTTCAGTACCGTTTTCGTGAAGATTGATACAAATTAAACGAAACCGTTCACGAGCGGTTTGAAGGGAATGTTCAAGCGATTCCTGAGAATATCCGGCGGGAAGATCAATATTCCCAATCGGAAAACCAAAAAATCGTGAATCCCATTCGACATGAGAAACTGGATACGTCATAAATTCATTGGGTAAAAAAATAAAAGACAATTTCTTACTGTGTAAATATAAGATTGATTCAAATAATCTTTCGAATAATTATAAGTCAAGACAATTTTCATTGCAATAGAGACTACATCAGTAAGTAACGGTCTATTTTTATTACCCACAATACGCATGGACAAAATAATCCGCAGATGACGCTGATTTTCGCAGATTATTTTGAAGGATTTTACAATGATGGAAAAATACTTGTCATTATTCAATGAAATTTCTAATACTGATTTTGAACTACAAAATACACGAATGTTCATGAAAACGATTGTTCCCAATCTTTTCGTGAACATTCGTGATTTTCGTGGTAAAAATAAAGAAGAGGGTGTGTTGACACGAATATCATTGTTTTTTTGAGAAATACTAGGGCGTGTTGCCCCTAATCTTGACAGGTTTTATTGAAAAGATTATAGTTCGCAACGAAATGGACAGAAGCCGCCTATCATCGAGTCAACCACCTCCTGCCTTTCTGTGACTAATAAACTATAGAAAGTTACAACAAAAAACGGTGCAAATACTTTACGAAGACAATCATCTTTTAGCGGTTGTGAAGCCGAGCGGTTTGGCAACAATGGGGCTGGCGGCCGGCGAGGAAACACTTTGGACTCGTACCAAAGATTATATCAAACGAAAATATCATAAACCGGGTGGAATTTATCTTGGAGTAGTCAGTCGGTTGGATGTTCCGGTTTCCGGCGTGGCGCTTTTTGCCAGAACTTCCAAAGCGGCAGCACGGTTGAATGAACAATTCCGTACACATTCTGTTGAAAAGATTTATGTTGCACTGGTTGAAGGTTCTATTGATCCGCCGGAAAATGAATGGATTGACTGGATTCGGGAAGATGAACGGCGTCGAAAAGTGTGGCTGGCTAAAAACAGAGAAGGGAAAGAAGCAAAACTCCAATATCGTACACTTCACAAAACCGTCAACAATTCGCTGATTGAAATTCGATTAGAAACCGGTCGTAAGCATCAAATTCGGGTTCAGTGTGCCGGTCATGGTTTTCCGATTTTCGGAGACAGAAAATATGGAGCCGAAACCGTTTTTCCCGACGGAATTGCGTTACACGCATGGAAATTAACCGTAACGCATCCGACCACACGCCAACAGATCGAATTAACCGCACCAATTCCGACAGTTTGGAAAAAATTCACCGCATTTTTTTGAAAAGAAAAATGCTTCTTCTATTGATTTTGTGCTTATCAGTGATAAACTAATATTTTGCTCTTGGAAAATATAGGTGATTTTCATGCAAAGTATCAGTTCCGGTTTAACTTTGGCGAAACGCTGCCTACATTTTGAATTTTTTGCACATAAAATAAATCATCTGCATTTACTATCCGCTTTCCACTATCAATTATCCACTACTTCACGATGGATTTACAGCAAATTGACCATCTTTGCGATGAATTTGAATCTGCGTTGCGGAAAGGGGAATCTGCGCAGATCGAAGATTTTCTGAATCGCATTGACGCGGAACATCGCCAAAGATTGTTGTCCGAACTGCTTGAAATTGAAATCGAGTTGGCAGCGGGATCGGGAAAAAATGATAGTAACAGTTTTTTACTAAAACTTCAGGATTCATTCGACCAACGTTTTCCCGAACAATCCGAACTCGTTCATTCTATTATTCGCCGCATCGTCCAACTTCGGCAAATTGGCGATTACGAAATTATCGAAGAACTCGGTCACGGCGGAATGGGAATTGTTTATAAAGCGCGTCAAAAACTTTTGAATCAAATTGTTGCTATTAAAGTGTTGTCCCAAACACTTCTCAATGATCCGCAAGCAGTGGGACGTTTTCGGCGTGAAATGCAACTCATCGGCGGGTTAAATCACCCGAATATTGTCCGCGCTCTAAATGCCGGAGAAAACGACGGCGTACATTATCTTGTTATGGAATTTGTTGACGGCGTAACACTCCAACGTCTTTGCGATAACCTTCAGAAAGAAGACAAATATAGAAACGAAAATGAAAACAGAAATAAAAATACAGATAGAAGCAAAAATAAATATGAAAACAATAATATTTCCATCGACGAAACAAGCACGCCTGTTTATCCGGCACAAAAATTGTCGGCTGGTTTTTTGTCCAAAAATTATTCTTCTGCGGTAACAGTTTCTCCGCTGCCGATGAATCCGATGAATCCGGTATTTCCGGTTGGGGCGGCGTGTGAGGCGATTCGGCAGGCGGCGCTCGGATTGCAGCACGCTCACGAATTTAATCTCGTTCACCGCGATATTAAACCGGCCAATTTAATGGTTGATCGTCGCGGAACGGTTAAAATTCTTGATCTGGGACTTGGTAAATTTTTGGCGGAACAACGCTCCGCCGATTACAACACCTCGCTGACGATTGCCGGAACAACTATTGGAACGATTGATTACATTTCACCGGAACAATGTGAAAGCGCGGGCGATGTGGATATTCGTGCGGATTTGTACAGTCTCGGCTGTACGCTTTATTTTCTTTTAACCGGTAAACCGCCTTACGCCAGTTCCCGTTACGATACCACGCGAAAAAAATTGATGGCTCATATTGTCGGCGAAGTTCCGGCGGTTCGAAAAACAGTTACTAATATTCCTGAAAAACTCGAAACAGTTCTCCATAAAGTTCTTGCCAAAGACCCGGAAGAACGTTTTCAAACGCCGATTGAATTTGCCAATGCGTTACAATCTTGGGCGTCGCCGGATTCGTTGCTGAGTCTGATCGACGGCGAACTTCCCGGCGGCGTTTGTCTCACTCCCGGCTCCACCGGTAAAATTCGCGGAACATCGGACACACTGCAAACTAAAGCAGTTATAAAAAATAACGCCGTCAGCAATCGGCGGTTCCGTTCCGTAATATTAAAAACCGTTTCGGTTTTTGTACTTATTGCGGTTTCGGCAGTTGTTCTTATTTTGTTTCGGCAATATCTTTTTTTAACAAATTCTCCCAAGCCGCCGCCGAATTCAATTCCTGTTGTACAAAATTCGGCGGCGTTACAGGATCAGCGGAATTTAATTCAGAACGATTTAGCGCAACTTCCGGGTTTGAACGGTTCATGGTGGTTTGAAGAAACGCCTTGGTTTTTGCCGTTTGTCCGTGAATTATTGATTAAAAAAATCGGCGAAACCAATGATCTCAAAACAATATTCAGCGATGATTCGGAAATAGAAAAATATTATGATTCAAATATTCCCGCTGTGAATGATTGGCTTTGGAATTTTGTTCAGAAATTTCACAACGGTTTTACGCCGTCTGAACGGAAACTTATTGAAAAACTTAAAGAACTTTGCGATTCCAATACTGAAATTGATTCAAAAAAAATTTATCAGGAATTATTGGACGCTTTTTTATCGGAAACACAGTTGCGCCGCGGCGTTGAGTTACACACGCAAGCGTTATTGGAACATAAACTTGCGGATCTTTACCATGACCGTGAACGTGCCGCGGCTGCCGTAAAATATTACGACAATGCTTTGGAGCAATACCATATTGAATTTGATAACGGCAATACAAATTCGCGCCGGTTGGAATTTTTATGCCTGTCCGATTCTGCTCGTTTGGAATATCTTGCAACCGGTAATTATGTTAAAGCGATCCAAAAATTTGAAGCCGTTTCCCAACACCGGAAAACCGGTGAACGTTTTAGTCCGTTTTTCCTTGCGGAGTTGCGAACCGCTCACGGAACACTTTGTGCGTCTGCCAATTTGTACGACGATACATTATTTGTTCGCGGACGTGAAGTTTTACTTCGTGACAAGGAACGTAACCGTATGCATCCGTTGGCGGCTTATTTAGCGGAACAATATGCTTGGAGTTTGCTGGATCAATGGAAAGTTACTGAAGCGGAAAAACAATTTACGGAGGCGATTCTTATTCGTGCGGCCAATTACCGTGAATCAAAAAATCCGCAAGCCTACATTCATTTCCTGCACAATCAACACGGACGTGCGATGACGTTTCGGTATCTCGGTAATACTGACCGCGCTGTTGAAGAATACCGTAAAACGTTAACGTTAATTGATGAAGAACTTCAAAAGAATCGGGAAATATTGGAACGTTCTCATTCTTCTCTGTTGTTGCCGGAGGTGCGGCGTTCCGAAAAGGGGTTGCGTGAACGGGCGGCGAATACGCGTGAACGTTTGGCGGATTGTACCTTGTACGGCGGTGCGGCGTCGGGTGTTGGGCAGGGCAGGCTCAACGAAATGATCCGGCTCTACGAGGAAGCCGCACAATTTTACAAATGGACGGCGGAAATTCAGGTAATGCGTTACAAACAGGCGATTGCTCTTTTATTGCTGGAGAAAACGGAAGAGGCAGAACAAATACTCGCCGAACTTAATGTCCAAAAACAAAATCAACCTGTTGCATCGTTACGCAATGAATGGATTCGCCAAGCGGCTGAGGCGTTGCTGGCTTACCGAAAACATTCACACTCGCCCGCAGAGCGTAAACGCCTTCTCCGACAGTTTTTGCAACAGTTTACTATTCCGGGCAATCCCGCCAATGCGGATGCGGCGAGGCGTGAGACGTTAGAGTTACGGTTATTTTGTGCGGAATTGCTTGTCAATGACGCTTTGGACGATGCCGATTTTCAGGCGTTACAACGTGATTTGCCTTTGCTGGTGCAGCCGTTGGGATCTTTCATGGAACGTTTGGATTCACGTCCGTTTATCCGGCGAATCAGTGATTTGATTGTCCGGTCAAGTGCATTATTGTACGATAACTCTAATGATCCGGCAATAAAGCAAATGCAACTTACGACGATTGTCCGGTTGCTTGAAGGAATGAGATTACGAAAAGAATCAACCGCATCCGCAACAAATTCTGTTGCACAAACAACACCAAGTTTGGTTGTTTTTTTCTTAACAGAAGAAGCCGAAGACGGTTTTATTATTTTTTATCCGCAAGATGACCGTTACGGCAATTTGTTTCGATTACCGTTGACGCGTAAACAAGTCAAAGACGGAGTGAAGAAAACAAACGAATCACTGCATCTGAACGAACAACTTCTGCAATTACTCCGTGAAGAACGCAATGCCGGACGAACAGTCAATATTTCGTGGAATGACGAAGCGTCGTGGTCGCGAACTGAAGACGCGATCACAGACGCTGATTGGCTCTTCGGTGACGAATGGGATATTGGAAACAAAAAATAGAGAAAATCGAAGGTAGGCAACTTACAAGGCAGGCAACCTTTCGCCCAAAGGTTTTCACCCACGGTTGCGTCGGCGATAGCCGACGTGATGTTTCGGCGAAACATCACCTACCGCTTAAGTCGGCGATTTTTTGCCTCAGGCAGGCGACCTTTTGCCAAAAAGGTCGCAGTTGATCATGGAAAATGTTGTCCCCTAATATCTCAGTCCCTAAGGTTCCTTCACTGAAAAAATGTTAGGGATAAATGGGACAATAAGGACTGTTGGGACAAAAGATAGGAAATCGGATCGCAAAACGGCAGGGCTAAAGAGGAATGACGATCATAAA
>JAIRLW010000603.1 GCA_031259095.1 Planctomycetaceae bacterium
TCACCTATTTTCTCAATATCATCACGATCACTACGATCAAGACGTACCTGAATTGACCATCGTTCACGACCTTTAATTGTTGTTGTAACACTTGTCCCGCCCAAACCTGTTTCCACATATTGCAGAATATCCGCAGCATGAAGTCCATAACGTCCCATCGCGTTACGATTTACAGTGATTTCAAGATAGGGTTTTCCCTGATCACGCGAAGGTGCAACTCCGGTTGCGCCGGAAATACTGTTGATAAGCCGTTCCACCTCGAACGCTTTTTTTTGTAATGAAATCAAATCGTTACCGAAAATCTTGACTCCCACCTGAGCGCGAATTCCAGTGCTGGTCATCAAAATCCGGTTTTCAATCGGTTGCAAAAATCCCGGCGTGTAACCCGGTACTTGAGTTAGAAGTTCACTTAAATCGGCGATAATTTTTTGTTTCGTAATTCCGGGTCGCCATTGAGACGGCGGTTTTAGTGTAATTGTTGTTTCAATCATTTCAACCGGTGCCGGATCTGTTGCGGTGTCGGAGCGTCCAAGTTTTCCGGCTGCCGTTACAACTTCGGGATATTCGCTCATCACTTTGTCCTGCCACGCCATAATTCGTTTCACTTCCGTCAATGATGTTGCAGGCAACAAAACAGGCATGAAAAGCAAACTGCCTTCTTCCAATGTCGGCATAAATTCCGAACCAAAACCTTGAAACGACGGAAACGTAAAATAAGGTGCGGAAAATGAAATCAGTACGTTATTAACACGCTGCGGTAAACCAAATGCAAGAACTAATGAAACAATAAGCAATGTCAATGCTCCGGTTAAAACGGTTTTGGTATGACGAAGCGACCAATCAAGAACAGGATCATAAATTCGCAACAAAAAATTCATCAGGATATTTTTATCTTCTGCACGAAAAGGACCGCGAACCAATATTGTACAAAAAACAGGTACAGCGGTTACAGCAAGCAATACGGCTCCGATTAACGCAAATGTTTTTGTGTAAGCAAGCGGATGAAACAGTTTACCTTCTTGTCCGGTAAGCAAAAACACCGGCACAAAAGCGAGAATAATAATCGCCATCGAAAAAAACATCGGTCGTCCGACTTGAGTGCTTGCTTGCAACGTTAATTGAAAAATTTCTGAGGCGGTTAACTTTGCCGAATGATTAACCGCTTTCTTTTCTTCCAGAGCGCGTTCACAATAACGTATCACATTTTCCGTCATCACAATTCCGGCATCAACCAAAACTCCAATCGAAATAGCAATACCGGTCAACGACATAATATGCGACGGAATACCGAATTGGTTCATTAAAATAAATGAAATAAGAATCGCACTAGGCAATGGAATCGTTACAATAAGTATTGACCGGAAGTGAAAAAGAAACAAAATATGTGCCAACGTAACGAGAATAATTTCTTCCAAAAGGGCATTTTTGAGAGTATCAATTGCACGGTTAATCAAATCGCTGCGGTCATAAAACGGTTCAATCGTAACTCCTTTCGGCAAACCGGTTTGAATCGCATTGATACGTGCCTTCACATCCTGAATCACTTTGTACGCATTTTCACCGTAACGCATCACCACTATTCCGCCGACAACTTCTTGTCCGTTAATATCGAGAGTGCCGCGCCGATAATCACCGCCAATCTGGACATGAGCCACATCACGCAGGTAAAGCGGAACACCATCACGGGCAAGAAGCGGTATTGATTCAATATCCGTAACATCATTCACAAGACCAATTCCGCGAACAACAAATTCCGAACCGTTTTCTTCCAGAGTTTTACCGCCGACATTAAGATTACTTGTAACAAGTGCATCCATGACTTGACCAAGTGAAAGATTATATTGTTTCAGTTGAAGAGAGGAAACTTCCACCTGATATTGACGGACAAAACCGCCCAAACTGCCGATTTCCGCAACTCCCGGAACTGCGGCAAGTTGGTAACGAATATAAGTGTCTTGAAGTGTTCGGAGCGAACCTAGATCTTGTTCCGCATTGGCGTCCGCTTTTAGATAATATTGGTACACCCAACCAAGTCCGGTCGCATCCGGTCCAAGACGCGCTGTAACTCCTTCCGGTAAAAGCGCACCAAGAGAATTTAAACGTTCAAGAACACGTGTTCGGGCAAAATACGTTTCGATATTATCTTCAAAAATAACCGTCAGAAACGAAAAACCAAACATTGATGTTGCGCGAACCGTTTTGACTCCGGCAAGACCTTGTAACGAAACAGAAAGCGGATACGTAATCTGATCCTCAACTTCCTGCGGTGAACGCCCAGACCAATCAGCATAAACAATCACCTGATTTTCCGAAAGATCAGGAATCGCATCTATGGGTGTTGTCCGTAAAGCGTGAACTCCCCAACCGCAAATACCAAGAAATATCGCAATCACCAAAAAACGATTGTGAAGCGACCAATGAATCAATGTGTTTATCATAAAATTTGCCTGTCCAATTAAGTAAAAGGTTGAGGAATAAAATGGAACAAAAATTAAAATAGGAAACATGAATAGCGGAGAATAAATTATTACGTTATTCTCCGCCGACCGAAATTCGCAACATGATTCATTTACTTCACTTCACTGCCGCAGGCGAGCATTTGTGAACCGAAAAACGGATTTTGTAACTTCGGATTGTCTTTTTGTATCCAACGTCCAACGCCAAGAACAGGCGACATCGGACATTGAAACACTTTCGCCTGACGTTTTGACGCCGGTTGCGCCAACACAAAATTTGCGGCGGCGTTACTGAACGGCTCAAACGGTTTTCGTGCCGTTTTCAAATCATTGCCGGGAACAAGCCGTTCCGATAACGGCAATAATGTTGCGCGAACCGCGCCGGTTGTTTGTTTTACCGATTCAAGTATTGCCGGCAAATGCTTTTTGTAACCGGCAAGATCATCCTTTGCCAACGCACTTGCGGCATCCGAAAGACTTTGCACCAACGCCGGCGGAAGTGTTACCGTTCCGACTGACAGGTAAGCGTTAAACTCTTCCTTGCTCACCACACCGTCCTTATTCGTATCCGCTTCAGAAAATTCGTCGGCGGAAAGAATCGGCAATGTCAAAAAAGTTAAGGCTGAAAAAACCGTAACAAACAAAAGATTCTTTTTCATAATGGATTCTCCTTGTTAAAGAAATCTTGTTAAAAAAATAGGTAAACATCTATGCCAATAAACAAACGTTCCAAAAAATTGATAGTTTAATGTAACTCAACGCCGCAGTTCAGCATTTCTGAACCGAAAAAAGGATTCCGTGTTTCGGCGTTGTCCTTTTGAATCCAACGCGCCGTACCAAGTACCGGCGACATCGGACATTGGAAAATTTTCGCCTGACGTTCCGCTTCCGGCTGCGTTCTGACAATATCCGCAACAGCATTGCTGAACGGCTCAAACGGACGACGGGCTTCCTTTAAATCTGTACCGGAAACAAGTTTTTCCGCAAACGGTATCAAAATATCATGAACCGCTTCTTTCGTCTGATGAACCGCTTCCAACACCGCCGGCAAATGTTTTTGGTAATCGTCAAGACGATCAGAAGCAAGAGCCTCTGTTATTTTCAAAACAGTTTCTATAAGTTCAGGCGGAAGTGTTGTCGGCGTTGTTAATGTTACAGCCGTTGCCGCCGGCGAATCCGGTTTAGCCTTTTCCATTGACGTGTCGGATACGGCGGCGATATGTGCGAGTTGACTTT
>JAIRLW010000606.1 GCA_031259095.1 Planctomycetaceae bacterium
ACCTTCTCCGCCGTAACGTGTTCCGAAAACATCTTACCAATCATGTTTTCAAACAACTTCGCCCCGCCAAGGGCGTAAAACAACAGCGCAACTATAATAATCGTCTGAAAATTCTTGCCGACAAAAGCCTTCAACGTCTTCCATATTGATTTTTCCGCTTTGGACGCGTGCTCTTTTTCGTACTCCAAAATCGCCTGAGCAAGCAGCACGTACCAACGACAACTGCGGCGCCTTACAAGGCAATAAGATAAGCGTTTCAATTTGTTTTTCGTTCAGGTTTGACAAAATTATAAAGGGAAATGGAATTTTGTCAAAAAAAATGAATCAAAATGAGATTCTGGTGGGAAAGGCGCCGTGTGATGGGCGGCAACATTGCTGTCCAATTGGTCGAGAAGGTTCCGTGCTGATTGCCAACGGCAACGAAAGATGGCGGGGGCTTTTTTTTATTTCTAATTCAGCATGTTAAAATAGGTAAAAAATCCCTTCTCCCCTATAGAGAGGGAGAGAGGGGCAATTTGTGAAGTTCACAGCGGACAAAACAGTCAAAAGCACCTTTAGTGTCCCTTCACACTAGACCGGGTAGGACTTGAATTTGTTGCTTCTATCTTCTTTGTGACGCTATACTTAGGTTTTTTGCGGTCAACTATTCCCCCTAAATTTCCCCCATCTAACGGGGAAAATCTCTGTTCCAATACAAATATTCTACCGTTTTCAGGTGAAAGTGTTATACCTGATATTACCAAAAAAGCGGCTATATCTCCCAGTAAGAGTATAGCCGCTTCGTAACCCTTAGCATAAGGATTTCCAAAATGTTTAACGTGGATAATTTTACAGAATTCAATCAAGAGGTCAATAGGGACTTCGATTTTGTTCCCCAAACAGGGCAAGATTTGCATGAACATTTAATTCGCAAGTGTGAAGTTGCCTATTCTATGGATTTTATCAAAGTCGATGATTTCCTCGCAGATTACCCAGATTCTTATGATGATGATGGAAAATACAATGACTTGGAAGAATGGGCAAAAAATTATCAGGAACGGGAGAGAAAAGACGGGCGTATGCGGGCGGCTGTGCCGCCGCAATCGCCGTTTTGTTCCCCCCCGATAACTAACAGGGGGGTATCCAAGTACCTTTCTCCTAAATGTCCCCAATTAACCGGTCAACCCAAACACCCCAAATCCTCACAATCTTTTTATTCCTCTCCTTCTGGACAACATGAGGACAATTCCGATGTTAAAACAGAATTTCAAGAGGGCGGTTATGACGGCGGTATTGAAGTCGGTTTTGAGGGCTATTGGAACAAAGAGCTTTTTACTGCTTTGATAGAACAATTAGAGCAAGCTAAACATCAGGCGTCTGAACTATCAAAAGATTTTTGTACAGAAATTGGCGGTTATGAGGTTCTTGTCGGTCACAGCGGAGCTAACGCCGGTCTTCATTACAAATATCGTTTTATCATTGACGGGGTAGTTTTTCTGATTCATCATAATCCTCCAAAAGGTCGGCAATGTGTCCGTATTCGTTACGGGGCAACTGCTTTGATTGGTCGTGATCTTTTTACGCTTCATTCTGCGGTACTTGCTTTTCTCCATTCATTGGGATTTACTGTAACTGATGAAAAACTTTCACGGGTCGATATGCAAGTACTTGTTAAACGTCAAGTTTCTGATTTTGTGTTGCCGATTTTGCGCGGTCATGCGGTCAAAAAATCTCGTATCGAGGGCATAAAAAATCGTAGTGAAAAAATAGAGACTTATACGCTCGGAACTTCTGGACGTTTGGAACTTTGTATTTATGACAAACGGGCAGAACTTAATCATGCGTTGTCTCAAGACCCTGTTAAATATCATTTAATGTTACGACATTGTATTGACCCGGAATATTTTTTTGGTGGCGGTTCAATAACTCGTATCGAATTTCGTCTTTGGCGTGATGCGTTGCGTGCCGTTGGGATTGATACCGTTCAAGATTTACAAGAACGGGAATATGCCCTTGTAGATTGGTTGACTACCCATTGGTTTCGATTATTGGAAAAGCCGAAAATTCGTGGGCATGAAAATACGGCGTCTATTCATCCGCTTTGGTTGGAAGTTCAGGCGTTGTTTCGAAAATGGTTTTCGGGTATCAGTGACGATAATAAACCTGTTGAATGGTCTCCCCGTGAATCTGTATCATGTAATCCTGTGATGTTAGAAAAACAAGCGGCGGGTTGTTTGGCTTCGTCGATTGCGTTACGATTTGGATCGCAATTGACCAAAGAAAAAACGTTAGATTTATTAGAACCAATAATTGAATCAATGGGAGATTATATTTGTGGTCGTGTTCCGGAACGTGTGCAACAATTAGAGATACAAAAAGGCGTTCAATTGGGAAAACAGGAACAATGTAATCACAACATATCGCGTAACTGTTGGGAACAATGGGTAGCGGGTCAGGAACTAGCGGGAGTAAACTGACAATTATCATACGACAATATGGTTTGGATATTTATTTCATTTAAGTCGCCGAAATATGGGCATGGTCGGAGATTGAATTTATTTGAAGGCTTTTTTGAGTTTTCCCCCTTCCCGTCCCGCACCTTCCTCACCCGTATTTTGGGAAGGTGTGGGATGGGAAGGGGGAAAACAAACGCCCCCCTTTTTGTTCGCATTAGACTCAACCCTCTTGCGGTACTCCGCAAAACAACGCAGGACAAGGGATAGAAAATTGCATGACAAAAAAAATTTTTGTTGCGTATGGCGTAATCAATAGATGTAATAAAAAATTTTTTTGGCATGTAATTTTCCCTTTGTCCGGTTACTGCGAGGGAACAGGGAATATCCGCAACAGTTTGAATTAGAATTAAGGTAGATTTTTGAAAAGAAGGCATTTAGGCAAAATAGGCAAAAGGTGTTTTGTGGGGGGGGGTCTAGTCTATTTATCCATTTGATAAAAAAATGGATTGTTTACTGAATTATTTTTTTGAAAATTAGAATCTGCTATTGACAATCAAAACTGATTTGTTATATTGTAGAGTATTAGAATTAAAATAATATCTTAGATTGGTGACGCTTTTAGGATATCAAGATAAGAATAGCATTCGTGCGATAAAGTATCCTGTTTGCTTTGGGTCGAGCTATTCCGAAACCATTAACGCTGTCAACGGCTTACAGGATATTTTTTTCATTATATTATTTCATGAAGTAGATTTAATCGTTACATGGAGGTGTTTCTATGGAAGACAAATCAAAAACCAAAACAAAAAGAGTTAGGTTTACAACAAAAAATAACGAGCGTCGTGAGATATCGTTGTCTTGCCGTTATTCCGATTCTTTGTTTTTGGAATTTAAGAGATTGGTTAAACTTCTCTCCGATGTAGAGCGTTTTGGTACACGTTTATCAAATCGTGATGCGTCACAGGTTGAATTGCTTCCATTGGAGTTACGAAAAAAACTCATAGATAACAAACTGCTTCATGCGAAACTAGACGAGAAAATTCCAACACTTGGTCAACTTTGTGACTTGGTACGTAAAGCAAAATCACGGCTTGATGCGAAGTCCGTATTGGCTTATAAACGAATTTTTGATTATTTGATAGGTTATCATGGAGCAGACAAACGGATTGACTTGATTACTTCAACAGATGCGGACTTACATATTACTTGGTTAATGACGGAACGGAAACCTCCTCTTTCAGGGGGAACGATTAGCCGGTCAATCCGAAGTTTTCGTACAGTATTTAAGTATGCGATTAAAGCGAAGTGGCTTACTTTGAATCCGTATAGTGAGGTGCAAGGCGGTTGTGTTCGTGACGAGGATAAGGTTGAATTTGTGGAAGAGTCAACGGTTCAAAAGGTTATAGCCGCATGTCCGAATGATGAATTGCGTTTGATTCTGGCATTATCTCGTTATGCGGGGCTTCGTCCGCACGAGATGCAAAAATTAAAATTTGAACATTTTCGTATTGACGAACCAATTCCTTATTTTGAGATACCTGCTAAAACGAAAACAGGATTTCGGCAAGTTCCGTATTTTCCAGTGTTAATTCCTTATTTTGAGGCGGTTCGGTCTGTAGTTCCTCCTGATCAAGAGTTTATTTTTGAATATTACCGTCATCATACGAATTGGGGAACGGCTATTGCAAAAGTTGCTAAAAAAGCCGGGGTTCGTATGTGGAAAAAACCTTTTAATAATCCACGTTCCAGCAGGACAACAGAATTAGACGCCCAAGGAACACCACAATCAACGATGGACGCGGTTTTTGGTAATACGGAAAAAGTTCGTAAAACTCATTATTTACAGTTTCGGGAAAAAGAGGCATTTACTAAGTTACTTGGAATGACTAAAACAGATTCGAAAAATAAAACAGATTTGAAAAATGTTGAATCTTTCCAACAAATCCCCCCCGAAATTGCCCCCTTTTTTTCCGCATTTAGCGAAATTTTCGGAGATGATTTGTCTTTTTCACGCATACAGAAAGTATTATGTAGTGACGTAGAATCGCGACGTAAACTCATGGATTTGTACCGTTCTCATCCAGACTTGAGTGGTTGTTATACTGACCTAAGTGCTTTATTTGAAGAGGTTAACGGATTAAAGCTTTGGGAGTTACCAAATAATGTACAAATAGAAAGAGCAAACAATTTTGTACAAAGTGCCGCTCAACATTTCGAAGAATATGTTAAAAGTTTCGATAATTCACTAGACCGGGTAGGACTTGAACCCACGACCTAGGGATTATGAGTCCCCCGCTCTAACCAACTGAGCTACCGGTCCATCGTTTCAAATTGTTATCAAAAAATTATTGGATTTATACCGTAATCCAGATAAGTAATCTAAATCTAACGGTCTGTCATTTGATTAAATCTCCGTCAACGATGGTATAAAAGACTAATCGTGTATGATACAAAACATAAAAGTGATAAAAATAATTTCAAAGAAGGAATTATTTTAGCATCGACGGCAAAAAATGTAAGTAGGGGGAAAGAACAAATTGAGAAGTAAATAAAACGATTCTACTCGGAAAGGACAGTGATACTAAATCATGGATAATTTATGATAGTAAATTCTTTTCCTAGAATTTGTACATACACATGATTTATTGTCGGCGGTATCTCGAAACGATATAACAGTTGATGAATATTTTATGATCGTTGCGCCGGATCAGATGGAAATACGAATCCATTCCTGATTTATTTCCGTAACTGTTCCGGTAATGGAAGCGTGAATATCCGCGCCAAGTGCAGATTTGCCGTCTGTAACAGGGCGTTGAGCAATCGGTTGTCCGGTTTGAACGTTGTCACCGGTTTGGACAATGGGAATACAAGCGGCTCCAATATGTTGACGAAGCGGAAGCACAACATGACGCACCGCCAATAGCCGATCATCAAGTTGTCCTTTGTTTTGATAACCGGCAAGACCAAGTTTTTGAATCAATCGTGTTGTTGGCGTTTTTCGGTTTAACATCTGTTGTCCTGCTCTTTCCGGTCGGAACGGCGGATTTTCCCAGCGTTGTTTGTTTGCTAAAAGCCGACGTTTATTTTCCGCACAAACATTTTTCGGATCAAGTCCTTCCGGGCAGGAAGAATAGGAACAAAGATTGCATTCACAACAGAATACTGTACCGGAAACATCGGATTGAGCCGAAATATTAAATCCAAGACTGCGCATCGCACGATGCGGCTCAATCGGATGACCAAGAAGATTTCGCGGACAAAGTTCTGTACAGAAAGAACATTGATCACAAGCGGATCGACCAACCCGAACGGTTTTTTTCCAATCCCACAATTTTCGCTGCACAACAAAATGATCTTGCGGCAAAACAATAATTCCGCCGATTGTTTTTGTAACTGATTTTGATAAATCATTTTCGATGTATCCCATCATTGCTCCGCCGACCACAAAAGCGGGATTGGCAATTGTTGCTCCTCCAGCCGCGTTAATACATTCGTTCAACGAAGTCCCAAGCGGAACCCGAAGCGTACAAGAATGTTCGACCGAACCGGCAACCGATACAAATTTTTCTGTTACCGGTTTTGTGCCGGCAGCAGCGACGTTACACGCGGTTTCGACATTCATCACGACAACTCCTACCGTCAACGGAATTCCTCCCGGCGGAATCACTCTGCCGAGCGATTCATAAACCAGAATAAATTCGTCACCGGACGGATACGCATCGTCGAGAAACGCGATTTCCATTCCGGTAACTAATTTCGGACGGAGCGTATCAATAACATAGACATATTTTTTCTTAATCCCGACAACTCCACGAGTTGCGCCGACCAGTTGCATTGCCCGCGCAAGACCTTCAACAACCATTTCTGTTCGATGAAGAATCAGTTCTTTGTCTTTATGTAATAATGGTTCGCATTCGGCGGCGTTAATAACAACCGTATCCGCTTTGCCGGATAATTTAACATGCGTCGGAAATCCCGCTCCGCCGGCTCCGACAACTCCCGCCAAAGCAATTTGTTCTACAGTAATCATCTTTTATTGGTACAGTAATGTATAATAATTGTACAATATTCGGCAACTCGTCGGTACTCTATCGCGGCGTAACCGCAAAAAAGGTAGGCAATCTTTTGTCGAAAAGTTGCGTGAATTAGGTTTGCGGCGGCAATCGGTATTGCCAACCGTCCACCGGCGCAAGCGGATGTTTCGCCGAAACATCGTCAACCTCTGGTTACGGCTATACCGCGAATGACGCCGAGATTATTGATTTTATCGGATAGACGAAAAGTATTGTTTAAGATTCGCTCCGATTTAGAAAATTTCCCCTAGCGCTCCCATCGTGGCATCGCCGCAACCAAAGGTAGGCAATCCTTCCCTCTGGAGGACTTTCACCTCTGGTCGCGTCGATTGATGTTTTTAATTAATTGATACCAACAGGCAATGTAGGTTGTTTTAGGAACGCAGACGTGAATACCTTGCGTTACATGCGGTCATCTTTACATTCAACAGGAATTTGATAATATGGTGATTTGTGAGTACAACTCTTGCGGTAAAAATTCCGCTTGCGTCACAAATTCAAAACCACTAACTTCAAATTCCAAACCAATGGAAAATACATTCGACGAAACCAAAGTGCCCCCCCCGAAACGTCGTTTATTGCGACAAGTTGTTGGTCCTGATGAGATTGCGGAAGTTGTGAGCAGTTGGACGGGTATTCCGATCAGCCGGATGATGGAAACGGAACGCGCAAAACTACTTGTTCTTGAGGAACGTCTTCATCATCGGCTTGTTGGTCAAGACGAAGCGGTTGATGCGGTTTCCAACGCGGTACGCCGCAGCCGCAGCGGATTGCAAGACCCGAACCGTCCGATTGGTTCATTCCTGTTTTTGGGACCGACCGGCGTTGGTAAGACGGAACTTTGTAAAGCCCTTGCCGAAGCGATGTTCGATGACGAAAATGCGATGATTCGGATTGACATGAGTGAATTTATGGAAAAACATTCTGTGAGTCGTCTTATTGGTGCGCCGCCGGGTTATGTTGGTTACGATGAGGGGGGAATGCTGACCGAAGCGGTTCGGCGGCGTCCTTACAGTGTGGTGTTGTTTGACGAGATGGAAAAAGCACACCGTGACATGTTCAATGTTTTGCTTCAGGTTCTTGACGACGGGCGGTTGTCGGATAATCAGGGACACACGGTTGATTTTACAAACACAATTATTGTAATGACGTCGAATGTCGGCAGTCAGGTGATTCAGGAAATTGCCCGTGAAGATGGTTCGGAGGAAGTCATGCAGGAAGCGGTGAAAGATTTATTATATCAATATTTTCTGCCGGAATTTCTAAACCGGATTGATGAAACAATCATTTTTCATCCGTTAAACCGCAACGAGATTACAAAAATTGTTCATTTACAACTGGAACGGTTAAAGAAACAACTGGAAAAGCAAAATATTACGTTAACGGTTTCAGATCGTGCGGTGTTGGAGGTTGCGGAACAAGGTTATGATCCGGTGTTCGGCGCACGCCCGCTCAAACGAGTTATCCAACGTCAAATTCAAAATCCGCTTGCCGTGTTGCTCTTACAACATCAAAACAATGAAAAATCAACCGCCCGCGTGGATTTCGAAAACGGAAAATTCGTCTTCCAATAATAAATTAGCGACAGGGTTTAGCCTGTACAGTGTTGCGATTAGCGATCAAGGTTGTTTTTGTCCCAATTGTCTCTATTGTTCCTCCTGTCCCTGAAAAGTGGGACAATGGGGACAATGGGAACATAAGGGACAATAAGGACAATGTTCCTTATATTCCTAAAATTGGGGACGAATAATTTTTAAATCCAGACCAAAACATTGCTTAATTGTTTACTTTTTGCTATCGTTGTCCCCGAACATTCCCAATAATCAGAAAAATGAAAACCGAATTTTCAAGTACAAGGAAATAAACGCCTTTCCCATTTAACGGGGCTAATTGCATTATTGTGTGATTAAAATAAAATGGGCAACCGTTGTTCTGTCATAATAGTTCTTTGAGTAGGAGTTTGTTCCTAGCAAACGATCAATTTATAACAGAGTTAGAGTCGAGCGATTACCATTTAAATCACACCTTTTACTTCTATTTTTATGCCAGAGAGCCGCAACGACCTTCGGAATATTGCGATTATTGCCCATGTCGATCATGGAAAAACAACCCTTGTCGATTGTATGCTTCGCCAGAGCGGACAGTTTCGTGACGCCCAACTAACCGGACAACAAATTCTCGATTCAAACGATTTGGAACGGGAACGCGGTATCACGATTTTGGCTAAAAATATCGCCATTCCTTATAAAGGCGTGAAAATCAATATTATTGATACGCCGGGACATGCGGATTTTGGCGGCGAAGTGGAACGGGTGTTGCGGATGGCGGATGGTTGTCTGGTGTTGGTGGACGCTGCGGAAGGTCCCATGCCGCAAACACGGTTTGTTCTGGGAAAAGCGCTCGAAGTGGGTTTACATCCGATTGTTGTGGTCAACAAAATCGACCGGAAAGACGCGCGACCGCATGAAGTGGTCAATGAAATGTTTGATTTGTTCCTGCAACTCGGAGCCAGTGATGAAGCGGCGGATTTTCCTTATCTTTTTTCCAGCACCAAAGAAGGTTACGCCACTGCCGACCCGAATATCCGTAATGATACGATTTTACCGTTGATGGATTTGATTCTGGAAAAAATTCCGGCGCCGGTGGTTGATGTGGGATTGCCGCTTCAGATGTTGGTTACAACGATTGCGTGGTCGGAATTTGTCGGGCGGATTGCGGTTGGCAAGGTTCATGCCGGAACTATTCGAAAAGGCATGAATGTGGTCATGATGCAAAAAGACGACAAACAAACCGCCGGAAAAATTTCACAACTGTTTACGTTTGACAATTTGGGTCGAACCGAAGTTCACGAAGCGGACGCCGGAGATATTGTTGCGGTGGTCGGATTGACGGAAATTGAAATCGGCGACACGATTTGTCCGACTCTACATCCTGCGGCGTTACCGCGAATCCATGTTGACGAACCGACGTTACGAATGACTTTCGGTATCAATAATTCGCCGCTGGGCGGTAAAGAAGGAAAATTTGTAACGAGCCGTCATCTTCGGGACAGGCTGATGCGTGAACTGGAAAAGAATGTGGCGTTACGAGTGGAGCCGATTGAGGGAACCGAACAATTTTCTGTTTCAGGACGCGGCGTGCTGCATCTTTCCGTGCTGATTGAAACAATGAGGCGTGAAGGTTACGAATTATCTATCGGCAAACCGGAGGTGATTTTTCGCGACAACAAGGGGGTTATTGAGGAACCGTTTGAGACGTTGGTGATTGAGGTTCCCGAAACTCAGACGGGTGCGGTCATGGAAATGGTGGGAGCAAGACGCGGTATTCTTCTTGAAATGAATAACCGCAACGACATTGTGATATTGAAATTTTCGATTCCGGCGCGTGGTTTGATTGGTTTACGAACACGTTTGCTCATGGCGACTCAGGGCAATGCGGTTATCAATCACCGTTTTGAGAATTACAAACCGCGTGAAGATTCGATTCCGGGTCGTCCGACGGGCGTTTTAGTTTCGATGGTATCTGGCAAAGCGAATGCGTTTGCGTTGGACTCGCTTCAAGCGCGTTCCGAACCGCATGTTGCGCCGGGCGATGTGGTGTACGAGGGAATGATTGTCGGTGAAAATTCACGAAGTGAAGATATGGATGTGAATCCGACAAAGGAAAAAAAGTTGACGAATATGCGTGCATCCGGTAGTGACCGTAACATTATTCTAAAACCGGCAAGACGTTTTACGTTGGAGGAGGCGTTGGAATTTATCGAAGCCGATGAACTTGTCGAGGTAACGCCCTCTGTGATCCGCATGCGTAAAATCATCCTGAAAGAAGTTGACCGGCGACGCATTAACCGTACAAAATCTTCATAATCATTGTTCATACGAACAAAGAATTAAGGGAACTTCTAAAAACCGTGTTTCCTAAAAAACTTGTCCTTAAAAAATAAGGACTTGCAAATATTTTTTGAATAAAAATTTGGGTTTTTAGAAGTTCCCTAAAGAATTTTTTATGGCAGTTTCAATAATGTTTACAAATTTTCGTTTCATAATGTACTGAAATTGAGTAGAATCGAGTTATAAGCCCTTTTGATATAACTAGTTATGAACTTTACAAAAGTCTAGTTGATACAAAATATCACAATTGTTTGTCAGTTACTGTCCCGTTTTCGTTTTGCATATGACCTTTATGTTTACGGTTTCACGTGAATTTACATTTTGCTATGGGCATCGTTTGCTGAATCACTGCGGAAAATGTGCGCATCTGCACGGACATAACGCTAGAGTTCGGATTGCGCTGTGGAGTGATTCTTTGAACGAACAGGGAATGGTTCTCGATTTTACGGAACAGAAAAAAACAATCGGACAGTGGATTGAAGATCATCTCGATCACCGAATGATTCTGGAAAACAAAGATCCACTTGTTGAAACATTAAAAAAAATGAATGAACCGGTTTTCGTACTAAAAAACCAACAACCAACAGCAGAAAATATCGCTCGACTATTATTTGAAAAAACAGAAGAATTCGGTTTTCCTGTCCAATCGGTGACTTTTTGGGAAACCGATCAATGCAGTGCGGAATACCGAAAATGTTGAACGTTATCCTATACGGTAATTTTATCTTATGCGAAGTTATTCCAGTTTAAGTCCAAAGAAATTTTGTTAGAATTTATTGAATCATTGAATCAATCATATTACTCGAAAGAATGACCATGTCAAACAACCGAAAATTACCAATCGGTATTCAGGATTTTGAGAAACTCCGTTTAGGCGGAAATATCTATGTTGATAAAACGTCGTATATTTATCAACTTATCAAAATTGACGCCCCTTATTTTCTTAGTCGTCCGCGTCGTTTTGGCAAGAGTCTTTTTCTTTCCACACTCAAAGCGTATTTTCTTGGCAAAAAGGAACTCTTTAATAATTTGGCAATTGCCACGTTGGAACAAGAGTGGTTGGAATATCCGGTTATTTACATTGATTTGAATAAAGATTCCTACCAAGATGTCCAAACGCTCAACGATGTTCTTGATGAAATTTTGAAAGGTTATGAGACGGAATGGAAAGTAACGAATA
>JAIRLW010000186.1 GCA_031259095.1 Planctomycetaceae bacterium
GTCGGTTTTTGTGGGATTCATCGCTACTGAGGTTGTTTTGTTAGGAAAAAATAAGGTTGAAAATAAGGTTTGCGGAAACTGTTAAAAGACGTTTTGGAAAATTCCACTGATATATTACAAAATTTGAAAGGTAGCGTTGGTTAGGGGACTTGTTAAAACTTTTGAAATATTTAAGATTAAACAACTTTTCTATAAATAATTGTTTATATGAACGAAACGGAAACTATGTCAAAACATTCATTTCAGAATACCCTTTACTCCAACGACAATTTGTATGTTTTATCGGGTCTCAACAGCGGTTGGGTTGACTTAATTTATCTTGATCCGCCGTTTAACTCGAAACGTATGTACTCTGCCCCCATCGGCACGAAAGCTGCTGGCGCAACGTTCAAGGATATGTGGACGTGGCAAGACGTTAACGAACATTATCTTAATACATTGGCGGAAAATTATCCTGAATTGACCCAATTTATTGCTTCGGTTGGCAGAATCCATAGTAAAGCGATGATGTCCTATTTGACTTATATGATTCAACGGATTATTGAAATGCACCGTGTCCTCAAAAAAACCGGTAGTTTATATCTGCATTGCGACCCAACCGCAAGTCATTATCTGAAAGTGTTGCTTGATAGTGTTTTTGGAAAAAAGAATTTTGTAAGTGAGATTATTTGGTCTTATGCTTGGGGGGTTAGAACTGCGAAACGTTGGAATAAAAAACATGACATAATTTTAATGTATGCAAAAAGCGCTGATTTTACATTTAATAGCAATGATGTTTTGGAGGATCGCCAATCAAGCGAGGCGACACAAAAGAGGCTTAAATATAAGGGGGCAATGACAACGGATTGGAATAAAGGAAGAGGAACTGAAAAACTTGCTTTGCCGACTGATGTTTGGTATATTCCGACAATTAACGCGATGTCAAATGAGCGTACTGGTTATCCTACCCAAAAGCCGCTTGAACTTTTACATCGTATTATTAAAGCGTCTTCCAAGGAAGGCGATATTGTTCTTGATCCGTTTTGCGGTTGCGCAACAACGTGTGTTGCGGCACAACAGTTGGACAGAAAATGGATTGGCATTGATATAGAAAAGCAATCGGTTAAAATTCTGATTGACCGATTGAGTGATGATGCTGGTCTTTTTAAGGATTTTACCGCAACCTACCAGATTCCGAAACGCACGGATATAAAAGAAATTGCGCCGTCTGAATCGGTTAAGCAGCGGTTATATAAACAACAAGATGGAAAATGTAATGGTTGCGGGCAGGATTTTGAAATCCGCAATCTTGAGATTGACCATATTATTCCGAAGGCGAAGGGCGGCGGCGATTATTACGAAAATTACCAACTCCTCTGTGGTTCCTGCAACCGGATCAAAGGAGTCCGCCCAATGGAATATCTGCGGAAGAAAATCGAAGTTCGTGAAAAAATGCTCAACGATAAAATATTTTTCGGAGAATAAGTTCAATTCAAAACTTGATAATGCAAAACCTTGTAATTATTAATAATAGGCAACAACAATGCCCCGACGTACAGATATTAAAAAGATTATGATTATTGGTGCGGGACCGATTATTATTGGTCAAGCCTGTGAATTTGATTATTCCGGCACGCAAGCCTGTAAGGCGTTACGGGAGGAAGGTTATGAGATTGTCCTCGTTAATTCCAATCCGGCAACAATTATGACCGATCCGGCAACATTCAAGACTGTCGGAGCCGACCAAACTTATATCGAACCAATTACACCCGAATATGTTGCCGCGATTCTCCGAAAAGAACGCCCCGACGCTTTATTGCCAACTCTTGGCGGACAAACCGCTCTCAATGTCGCTCTACAAGTCGCCGAAACAGGCATCCTTGACGAACTCGGTATCGAAATGATCGGAGCCGACCGTGAAGTGATTCGCCGCGCCGAAGACCGTGATTTGTTCCGCGAAACAATGCGGAACGCTGGAATTGATTTGCCGAAAAGCGAATTGGCTCGAAGCCGTGATGAAGCGTTTACCGCATTGGAAATAATCGGTTTGCCCTGTGTTGTTCGTCCGGCGTTCACGCTCGGCGGAACCGGCGGCGGAATCGCCTACAATAAAGAAGAATTTGAAAAAATTGTCAACGGCGGACTTTCCGCCAGTATGGTTCACGAAGTTCTCATTGAAGAATGTCTCGCCGGTTGGAAAGAATTCGAAATGGAAATGATGCGCGATAAAAACGATAATGTCGTTATCGTCTGTTCCATCGAAAATTTCGACCCAATGGGAGTGCATACCGGCGATTCCATTACGGTTGCGCCGGTTCAAACAATGACCGACCGTGAATATCAAAAAATGCGGGATGATTCAATCAAAATTATCCGCGCGGTTGGAGTGGAAACCGGCGGTTGTAATATTCAGTTCGCCCAACATCCGAAAACCGGTCGGCTTGTTGTGATCGAAATGAATCCGCGAGTCAGCCGAAGTTCCGCGCTCGCCTCAAAAGCAACCGGTTTTCCTATTGCTAAAATTGCAGCCAAAGTCGCTGTTGGTTACACGCTGGACGAATTACGCAACGAAATTACTCAAACAACCAGCGTTTGCTTTGAACCGACCATTGATTATGTTGTGGTCAAAATTCCCCGATTTGCGTTTGAAAAATTCCCCGAAGGCAACGAAACTCTTTCCATACAAATGAAATCGGTTGGCGAGGCCATGGGAATCGGCAGGACGTTCAAAGAAGCGTTGCAAAAAACAATCCGATCAATGGAAAATCGGCGTTTTGGATTGTTCAGCGCCGACAACTCAACACTTTCGCTTGACGAATTGTACAGAAAAATCGGAACGCCGACACGTGATCGGCTTTATCAACTTGCTTCGGCGTTACGGCAAGGCGCGGAAGTTGACAATTTATATCGTTTGACAGGAATTGATCCTTGGTTTTTGGAACAAATTGCGGAAATTGTTCAGGTGGAAGTCGAACTCGAAGGTTGCCGACTCGATGACATCACGCCGGAAAAAATGTTATATTTGAAACGACTTGGTTTTTCCGACCGTCGGTTGGCAGAAATTTTCGGAACAACAGAAAAATGGGTTCGTCGTCAACGGATGGATCATGGAATTGTTGCGGTACGAAAAATGGTGGACACCTGCGGCGCAGAATTCGCAGCGGTAACTCCGTACTATTACACAACATACGGTGAAGAAGACGAAGTTCCCGTACAAGATCAATAATATCGTATCTTTAAATTCCTAATGTCCCTAATGTCTCATTTGTCCCTAAAATTGGGACATTAGGGACAGAGGGTAATACTGCTTGCGCTTGCAAATACGAGGTAGGCGACCTGTTGCTAAAAGGTTGCGTCGGCTATCGCCGACGCTATTAATCAAAATTAATCAAAAAATTTCAGGAGAAACATCGCCTACCACATGATTTTCAGACGCAAACAGTATTGGGGACAGAGGAGACAAATGATTTTGT
>JAIRLW010000212.1 GCA_031259095.1 Planctomycetaceae bacterium
TTTGACCTGAATGTTTTAGGAACAATCCGTTGTACACGGGCAGCGGCGGCAATGTTGCTTGAACATCGCGGGCATGTTGTCAATATTGGTTCATTAGCGGCAAAAAGTGCTGCTCGATATGTTGGGGCGTACCCCGTTTCAAAATTCGCGGTGGCGGCTTATTCTCAACAGTTGCGTCTTGAACTTGGTCGGGAAGGGTTGCATATTCTTTTGGTTTGTCCTGGTCCGATTCGCCGTGAACAGGAAAGGCTTTATCCACTGGAAGGGCTTGAAGGAATTCCTGATTCAGCCCGTGCTCCCGGTGCAGGTGTTAAAGTTAGGCGCATTGATCCTCACTGGCTTGCACGAAAAATTCTCAATTATTGTGAACGCCGAAAACCGGAATTGATTGTTCCCGCCAAAGCAAAAATCCTGTTTGCCATCGCACAACTCTTTCCAACATTAGGCGACTGGCTCGTTAAAAAAAATAGTTGATGGAAACTTCTAAAAACTTATTTCTTCACAAACTAAAATCGATTTCGGTCGATCAAAAATGAGTTTTTAGAAATTGCCTAAATATAATTTTGATTTAAAAATCATTGGTCTCTATCATCCCTTAGCCCCAATTTTAGGAACAGAAGGGACATTAGGGACAAATGATGTTTCATAAAACGTGGTGGTTAAAAACAAATTTTTAGAGGTTCCCCATAAAAATTTTATCAGACGTAATTCCCTTTCTTGCGAAATTGAATACAATGGATATCCTAAATGGAAACATGCAAAGGGCAACTTCTAAAAACTCATTTTTTGATTGACCGAAATCGACTAAAATCGATTTTAGTCGATTTCGGTCGATTTTAGTTGGTGAAGAAATAAGTTTTTAGAAGTTCCCTTAATTTGTTTTGTCCCTCAATTCAGGACAGGAGAAATAAAATACTTTGGACCCGATCAATATTATAAAACCGCGACTTACATCGTTTTATCTGGACTATTTGCAACATCATGACGTTTCGTTATTGATAGAGCAAACCGGACAATATTACACGCAACCGACTCTCATGCGGTTGACCACTTCAAAACAACCGGAAACACGCCGTGCGGCGGCGTTGATTCTTGGTTTTGTCGGAACTTATCAGGCGAACCACGCTTTAGGACGACTTCTTACCGATGAAGACCGAAGTGTTCGGCTGTTAGCCGAAAACAGTCTGAAAAATATCTGGACACGCGACGGTTCCGAACAACAACGTCAAAATCTGTACGAAATTATGCGGCATATCAGTTTACAGCATTTCGAGGAAGCGGTTCGTTGTGCCAATATTTTGTTGGAGGAATTTCCGTTATTCGCCGAAGCCCGAAATCAACGCGCCATTGCGTTGTTTGCCTTAGGTTTTTTCAAAGATTCCATTGAAGATTCCGCTATCGTACTCGACTTGAATCCGTATCATTTCGGCGCGGCAATCGGTATGGGACACGCTTATTTGCAACTTAAAAACCGTGAACAGGCAATCGCTTGTTTCCAGCAAGCGTTGCATATCAATCCGAATCTCGAATCGGTTCGCCGTCATCTGGAACGAATCCGTCATCAATCCAATGAACGCAGTTAAAAACGTAACGGTATTTGTCTTAAAAATGATTAAGATGATTTGTCCCGTCGGTTACGCTTATATTTTATTTTGCCGCGAACTGAATTTGTGACAATCCGGCGATACGGCAAACGTCGTAAACATCGATCACATGTTCCATCGGAACATTTTCGTTACTGTCGATAATAACCGGAATATCCCGACGGATTTCACGAAGTTTTTGAAGAATTTCCCGAACCTCCCGAAGTGAATGACATTGATTGCCTTCAACCTGCCAATGCGGTGAACCGTCAAAAGTTAAAAGAATTCGGGCAACATCCAGAGTTTCCGGTTTCGGTAACACAATTTCAACAACAGAATTGCCCGAAAGCGACATGTTCGTCGGCAAAATTCCTTCCAAAGGCATAAAGTTTGCAGTACAAACGAAAAAAACCAAAAGCAAAAAAATCACATCAATCATTGGCGTCATTTTCAATTCTGGAGTTTTTGGTTTACGGTTGGAAAATACAGTTTTCATTTTTTTGATCAATTTCAAAAGGTTAACCAACATTGTTACTTTTATTTTATTATAACCGACCGGTTACAGATTGTCAATTGACGATTATTGGTCCCATTTGTCCTCAATATTTGTCCCATCTGCCCCATTTGTCCCTAATGTCCCAACACTGAAAATTAATGAACAATTACAAAAAATGCTCAACAATAAAACAGTTTACGTACTCGATGCTCATGGAATTTTATATCAATTATTTCATGCGCTTCCTCCGATGACTAGTCCGCAAGGTGAACCGGTTGCGGCAGTGTACGGTTTTGCTCGTGATCTTTTTTCGCTTTTGGAAAAGCATCATCCTGATTATTTGTTCTGTGCCTTTGACATGCCCGTGCCGACATTTCGTGCGGAAATTTACAAAGAATACAAGGCAAACCGTTCCGCGATGCCGGAAGATTTACGTCCGCAAATTGATTTTGCGCGTGAGGTTCTTGACGCGATGGGCGTATTGCCGCTTGGCGTTTCCGGTTTTGAAGCCGACGATATTTTGGCAACAATTGCCCGAATGACCGCCGAACAAAACGGTCATTGTGTTCTTGTTACGTCCGATAAAGATTGCCGGCAATTGATTAACGAACAAGTTTCTTTGTTTAATCTTCGCAAGCAAAGTTATTATCGTACAAAAGAATTGCTTGATGATTGGAGAATTAAACCGGAACAGGTTGTTGATTTTCAATCGTTGGTTGGCGACGCAACCGATAATATTCCGGGCGTACCGTTGATCGGTCAAAAAATCGCGTCTGAATTATTGAACAAATTTGGAACGCTTGACAATATTTTTGAGCATGTTTCAGAAATTGCTGGAAAAAAACGTCAGGAAAATATTACGAACAGTAAAGAACTTGCATTGATGAGTCGGCAACTTGTCCGATTGCGTAACGATGTGCCGGTTGAAATTGACTGGACGCTCAACAAATATAAAGGAATTAACAATGAAAAATTACGCGAATTATTCCAGCGTTTCGGTTTTAAATCCTTGCTTACAAAAATTGCCGACGCCGGCAATACTCAATCGAACACAATTAAACCGGACAATGTAACATCAGAACGCAACCAATTCGGCAATGCCGAAAATAGAACATTATTTCACGAAGAACGAAAAAATTTATCAAAAAATTTATCAAAAAATTTATCGGAAAATTTATCAGAAAATTCATCAAAAAATTTATCGGAACATTTATCGCCTCGACTTCAAAATCCGACTTATCATCTTATTGATACGCCGGAAAAATTTGAGGAATTTTTCGAACATCTCAAAGCGCAACCGATATTTTCATTTGATACGGAGACGGCGCCGATGGAAAGTTGTTTTGATGCGACATCGCCGCGTTACACGGTGATTGTCGGCATATCGTTTGCGTGGAATAATTGTGAGGCGTGGTATTTACCGTTTCGCGGACCGCTTGGAGCCGTAACATTAAATCAAAGTAAAATTCTTGAAACGCTCCGTCCTGTTTTTGAGGATCCGTCAATTGGAAAAATCGGACAGAATTTGAAATACGACATTGTTGTATTACGAAATGCCGGAGTCCGGCTGAACGGCATTGTATTTGATACGATTATTGCCGATTATCTGCTGCGTAACGAAATGAGTCATAATCTCGACGGCATGGCGGAATATTATTTGAAACACAAAACGATTAAAATTGAAGAATTGATTGGAAGCGGTAAAAAACAGCGTCGGATGAATGAGGTACAAACGGATATTGCGGCGGATTATGCGGGTGAAGATGCGTTGGTGGTTTGGCTTCTTTATCCGTTACTGAAACAGCGGATTGAGGCGGAGCCGGAAATGGCAAAATTATTTTATGAGATTGAGATTCCGCTTGTTGAAGTTCTTGCCGAGATGGAATTTGTCGGCGTAACGGTTGATACGGAAATATTAAAGAGGTTGAGTAACCGTTTTACTCAAAAGCAGAAAAAACTTGAGACGGAAATTTATGAACTTGCCGGTCATGAATTTAACGTTGCGTCGCCGAAACAATTGGCGGTTGTTCTGTTTGACGAATTGGGATTAAAAAGTGTGCGAAAAACCAAGACGGGACAAAGTACGGATATTGAGGTGCTTGAAGAGCTTTCGTTGGAACATCCGTTGCCTGCCAAAGTTGCGGAACATCGGCAATTGGCGAAACTCAAGGGAACGTATGTTGATGCGTTACCGGAATTGATTCATCCTATTACTGGGCGGATTCACAGTTCTTTTAATCAGGTTGTTACGGCAACGGGGCGGTTGAGTTCGAGTCATCCGAATTTGCAAAATATTCCAGTACGAACCGCCGAAGGGAGAGAAATTCGCAGTACCTTCAAACCGGGTCAAGGATTCGATCTTTTGTTATCGTGCGATTATTCGCAAATTGAACTCCGCGTACTGGCGCATTTTTCCGGCGACGAAAAACTTTGTGAATCTTTCCGTAACAATGAGGATATTCATACCCGTGTTGCCGGAGAAATTTTTGGAGTTGATGTTTCCGATGTTGATTCGGATATGCGGCGTATTGCCAAGACGGTTAATTTTGGAGTGATTTACGGACAATCCGCATTTGGATTAGCGAAACAACTGGGAATTGACCAAAAAGAAGCACAAAAATTCATCAACGGTTATTTCGACAAATATTCAAGTATTCGGATTTACCTTGATTCGATTTTAGACGATTGCCTTACCAACGGTTATGTAACAACGTTTTTCGGACGTCGGCGTTATTTTCGTGACGGAATGATTCGTAGTTTGCGCAAGTCGGGACTGAACCGTTCAGAGCGAGAAGCGGTCAACACGGTGATTCAGGGAACTGCCGCCGATTTAATGAAACAGGCAATGGTTCGATTGCGCGGGAAATTGCCGGAAGATTTGAAAACAAATTTATTGCTCCAAATTCACGATGAACTTGTTTTTGAAGTCACAAAAAAAGACGCCGAAAAACTGAAACAAATTGTTATCGAAACGATGACGCTTAATCAACCGCTTCGGGTTCCGTTGGTCGTGGACGCGGAACTCGGCGAATATTGGAAATAAAACAATCCGCCGATGACACTGATTTTTTAACTACGAAAGACGCGAATAAACACGAAAATGATGTTCCCTATTTTTTATTTTTTATTTTTTAAAACCTTTCGTGACCTTTCATGTTTTTCGTGGTGAAAATAACAATGAAAGATTGCAAAAATGCGAAACAATCAGGAAATTTTCTCCTACTGGAATGTTTAGCAAAACGGGCTATAATACTTCCCTATGGAAGTCATTTTAACCGTAGAGCATTTACGTAAACATTTTTCGGCAGACCCGGTGTTGGTGGACGTTTCGTTCCAACTTCGCGATGGGGATAAGGTTGGCTTGGTTGGTCCAAACGGTTGCGGCAAAACAACATTGCTCAATATTTTGGCAGGACGTGAAGAATCGGAAAAAGGTTCGATTGTTAAAGCGTCGGGGACGAGTATCGGCTATCTGGAACAGCGACCCGAAAATAATTCCGACCGAACTCTTCTTGACGAAGCCAAACTGGCATTGGCTCCGCTCGTCGAAATGCAACACGAAGCCGAACGTCTTGCTGATCAACTGTCGCAAACCACTGACGAAACCGAACAAATCCGGTTGGCGGCGCGGTATGACCGGATTCACGAATCGCTCCAACGTCACGACGCTTATCATCTTGATTATCGTATCGAAAAAATTCTGCACGGCGTTGGTTTTACGGACGACGAATTTACTAAACCGGTTTCGGCGCTGAGCGGCGGTGAAATGAATCGATTAAATCTTGCACGGTTATTGCTCGAAGAACCGGATGTTATGCTCCTCGATGAACCGTCCAACCATCTTGATTTATTGGCGACCGAATGGCTTGAAAATTTTTTGCACGATACCTCAGCGGCGGTTATTCTTGTATCGCATGATCGTTATTTTCTTGACCGCGTAACCAATCGGACTTTTGAACTGTTTCATGGAACAATCGACGACTATCCGGGTAATTTTTCAAAATATACTGCTCTTAAAGAAGAACGTCTGACGGTTCAAACGCGGACGTACGAAAAATATATTGAAGAAGTTGAAAAAGCGAAGGAATTTATTCGGCGTAACCATTACGGCATGAAAGCGGCGCAAGCCGAAGATCGGCGTAAAAAACTGGAACGTCTCATGGAAACTCCCGCCGATTTGCCGCGAAAAATCGAAACGCCGTCAATGCGTTTCAATAAACCAAGCCGAACCGGAGACATCGTATTTCGTTGCGAAAAACTCTCCAAAGGTTTTACTTCGGGAAAACCGTTGTTTCGGGATTTAACTTTCGATATTGAACGCGGTCAACGTTGGGCAATTCTGGGTCCAAACGGTTGCGGTAAAACAACCTTACTCCGATGTTTATTGAACGAAATTACTCCCGATTCCGGTAAATCTGTTCATGGGCAAGGACTGAAAATCGGGTATTTCGATCAGCAATTGCATGTTCTGGATGATTCGTTGCAAGTTGTTGATGCGATACGACCAGTCAATAAAAAAATATTCGAAGAACCGGCTCGCCGAAGTTTATTGGGATTATTTGGTTTGACGGGCGATCAGCAGTTACAAACGGTGGCGAGTTTGAGCGGCGGTCAACGTTGTCGGGCGGCTCTTGCGAAACTCTCTGCTGAAGACGCCAATGTTTTGATTCTTGACGAACCAACGAATCATCTTGATCTTTGGGCAAGAGCGGCGTTGGAAAAAGCGATTCGTGATTTTGAAGGTACAGTATTGCTTATTTCCCATGATCGTTATTTTGTAGATCGTGTTGCCGATCATCTACTGATTATTCAACCCGACGCTCGATTCAAAACATTGGAAGGCAATTACTCGACATTCCGGCACATGGTTTCAAAAGGGTTGATGGCTGATCCGTTTTTGACAGACGCCTTTTCGGACAGAAAAGCTGCCGGAGGAGTTGGTAAAGCGATGGTGTCCACCATCAAACAGATTCAAAATCGCAACAACAATGAATCGGACATTGGAAAACCAAACGCTCCATCAAATGAAACAGAAAAACAAAAAACAAAAAACAAAATAACTGTTCCGCAGTCTTCCGGCAAAAAACATAAAGAACCGCTCCGCAAAGAAGAACACTGGAAAAATCAACAAGGTAAAACCGGTGAAACAATTCCGTTGGACGATACGAAAACTAAAAAAGAAAAAAAAGTCCGTAAATTTCCATTCCGAAAAATTCATGAAATTGAAGAGGAAATTTTCGCGCGGGAAACACAAATTATGGCGTGGAACGACGATTTATTACGTCCGGAAATTGCCAGAGACGGAGAACGTACTAAAGCGATTCATCTTGAAATTAAAGAAGAGCAGGAAAAAATCGCCCAACTCTACGAACATTGGGAAGAAGCAAACGAATTAAATTGGTAACAATTGATAACTATTCTCGCCAATGCTATACTTTCGGCAGTCATCACTATCATGTTTTAATTATTGCAATGACCAAAATATTTGTGTTTTTGGAAAAGAAGTAGCAAAACGTAACCGAGTAATTGGAACAAGACCTCTGGTATCCGCATAAATATCTGTTTGGCTATTTAACGGATCAACAATCGACGAATTTTTTCCGTCAAAAACATGGATCCGTTCTTTATATCCCGATTTAATTTTATCGCGGTTTTGTTCGGCAACTTGAATTTCTAAACGTGACTTGAGCGGAGAATGATGATAATACAAATGAGCGGTAGAAATCCATTTATTGCTGACGTATAATTCGTTGACCAATTCTTGAAACGATTTTTGAGGGTCGGAATAATCGACCAAGTTGACGATTTCGGAAACTTGTGATGGTGTCAGCGGTTTACAAAACGGTTCCGCTAGATTTTGACCATAAGCATGTTGATAAACAATATGGGCAGTTGCTATTTCTTTTTCTTGAATTTTCCACGTTTTTTCCAAACGGTTCAAGACAGTCTGAACATCCTGCTCTCTACGGCTGAAAAAGATGAAGATACTGCCAAAGAATAGATCAGAAAAACTGAAAAAAACACAATATCTTTTTTTGCTTGTTGTGCGATAAGCAAAAAACCAACTGCACCGCTAAAATCCATATTATCAGGCGAAAAATTTTTAATATAATCATCCGCGAGTTCTTTAGCTCGAAAAAAAAAAATTACCAGTTCGCTGATAAATTGTGGTTAATTGCGCGATTGAGACATATTTCGCTTCATTATTTATTCCAACTTTTTTTATAAAGTTTTCTAATTTTTGAGCAATCTCATTTAATTTTGTAATATTATTGTTCTGTATTGCTTTATCAAAATTTAAAAGAAATTTTTTTACTTCTTCAACATCGGTTTGTTTTTTATTGGCGATTTCTTGGAATTTAGCATTCTGTTTTGAAGTGATAATTCCATCTTCAAACCAGCGTTGTACTAATGAAATAACTAACTTAGAACCGGAAGAATGAGGATATTTGTTGCAAAGTGACTTAAATTTATTCAAAATCAAATCGTAATTTCTTTTTTCTTTGGGCAAAACGAGTAATTCTTCAGCAATAGATTCGTATTCTTTGATTGAGTTACTTTTGGGCAGAGCGGTGGGCGGCACAAACTAGACCATTGTATAAGGTGTAAGTTTGATATAAACTACTATTTTTTGCTTATAAGTAAGAAGCGTATCAGTTATATACCCTATTCCTTTTGAAAATCGTTTTTTTTGAAGAGATGAAAGTTATCGGTGACGAGTGTGCGCAAGTTCTCCGCATACTTTTTTTGACAACGAAAAAAGCTTCGGCATGATTCTTGAAAGCCGGAAAACTTTTCGATAGACTTGTTGTATAAAATTGTTTTCTTGAAAAAGCCCCACAATCGTTCTATCGGATTTAAGTTCGGCAGAGTATGTAAATTATCATCAAAAAATTCTTCAGGAACATATGCCAGTACAAAGCCATGTATAAGCTTTAAAAAAAGAAACAATGAAAAGAAATCGCATTTTCTTTATATTGTGTAGTTCTGTTTTTGTATAATTATTCATTTCAAAAATTTAAAAAGGGAAAATTTGTCAAGACAATAACTTTGGGACACTACCAACAAACGCAACTAAGCAAAAAATTTTGTCAAAGGTATTTTATTTTTTATTTGGTTGTAGTGTTGTTCCTTTTATTGTATCCCAAGTACCATCGCAATTTTCATCAAGATAAATAATATTATTACCAAAAGAATACATTATTTCTATTGGTTTATTAGTGTTGAATTCTCTGGTTATGGTTATTCTTATATCAATGTCATTTTCACGGAAATTATATGTTCTCATAATAACTTTTTTATTTTCCGGTAAAAAGCCATACAATTCAGTAGCAATATTATAAGCATATTTTTCGGTGTGAATTGAAAATCTTTTATTGTCGTCATAAACTTGTGTTGTTAGTAAAGGAAGTTTATAAAATCGGCTAGGTTCTGATAATTGTTTTACAAAACTGCTTAGTTCATTGTTAGTATCTTTTTCGAATTCAATTTGTATTGATGATTTTGGAACACTACTTGAATATACAATTTTTATATCGTCTGTTGTGAAATAGTAAATCGCATATCCTAACAATAGACCAATAACAAACAATATAAATGAATAAAAATTTTTGATTTTCATATTACCTCCTCAATCATTTCGCATCTGTTGACAGTTATTCATCAGGCTCTACGCCGGTAAAAAATGCAAACGGATATTCTTGTGCTTCTTCAACCATTCCTTCACTAACCTTGACTTGTCATAAGCGGTATTGTCCACAAAAAGAGGACTCGTTTTTTGACGATAAAATTTTAATATCTTTTGTAACAATCGTAAGACCGATTGAGCGTTCACTGAATTTGTAAAATCCGTAATCGTCTTTTTCGTGTCAATATCGACCAATCCGTTGATGTTCACGCGTTGACGACCGCTGTTCGCCGGCAACGGGTACTCCCGACCCTTACGTATCCAACCGTAATCGGGAATACTATGATGAGCCGGATGAGTTGCGCCGCCGAAGAGAAAAACCGCTTTATTTCCAGACCGAGAACGCAATCAGCGATAATATTTGATAAACGCTTTTTGCTTGGTTGCATCGTATTTTCCGGGAACATGTTTCGGCTTGTGATAAGTGAAACCGAGACGATGCAACAACTTTTTCACACCGGACGGGTGGTATTCTACTTGAAACGTTTGCTGAATATAAGCGGCG
>JAIRLW010000363.1 GCA_031259095.1 Planctomycetaceae bacterium
AGACGACCCTCACACGCCGACAAACGTAACTTGTTACGACACCTCATCTTAAAAAATGAATTTTGCAAGGCTTTGCCAAAAGACATAAAACAAAAAATATTCGAATCACCACTAATATGACTAGGCCAATTAGCAGGATAAATTAGGAAAGGGCAGATTAATGCCTAACGATAAACAATAGAATCACTACTGAATAATTCCATAATATTTTGTTAAAATGGAGTTTGCTAAAATTTTATCTTCAAAGGGATGGTCTGTGAACATGAAGAATTTTACGATTTTTTACTAATTTAACGATTTTAGAGGTACTTGTTTGAAAAATTTATTTGCATTTACTTGTTTTTTTGAAAAAATGTACTATATTAAAATATTGATGTGTCGAAAAAAGACTAAAAGACCACATTGATTTTTCTACAAAACATTACTACAATGACAAAATCTCGAAACCTCAAAACCTCAAAACCTCAAAACCTCAAAACCTCAAAACAATGATGTAATAAAGAGGATACTGTTCCTCATTTTTATTTTATTTTTTTGTTTTTGTGATGTTTTTGTTCTTGCCGACTACGGTGCTGTTGACCGTAAACCACGATATAAAACAATTTTTGATTGTCCTATTCGGCTTTCTCTTTCTCCGTTGGAGGTGCCGTATGCTATTATTCCGGCGCATACGATTGTTGTTGAAGAGTATCGGGAAAATATAAACGGTATTTCTTGGTTCTGGATTTCTGTTCCGACAATAATCGAGTTTGGGAGACCGCTTACCGGTTGGATAAAAGAAGATGATCTTCGAGCATTGGCTCTGAAAGTTGAACGCGATTCTAAAAAGTTGGAGGATGCGGAGTTTGAGGGGCATTGTTTCTCTAAATACCGTCAAGACCTAAAAGAGATCAACAAACTCTGTCAAGAAAATGAAAAACGCAACAAAAATGAACGGTTGCCGGAACCTTACTTTGCACGGGCGGAACTCTATGAGCAGAATGAGGAATACATTAATGCAATGACGGATTATCTTGAAGGGTTGAGTTATGTACAAAATCAGTCCCCGTCAGGTTATCAGTATGTTCCTTACGAAAAGTATTTTGACAAGATCAAATCTGCTACTGAAAATGCATTAAACATACCTTATGCGGTAACTCGTCTTGGGCGTTGTGAAATTGATGTGGTGGGTCGTTATTTTTCGCAAGGATATACTTATTTTTGGGAGGGTAAGTTTACGAAAGCGTTATCCTGTTTTGATAACGCCATTAACATACGAGGCAATGCACCGATTTATTGGTATTACCGTGGTCTGACCTATTGGAATTTAGATAACAAAAAAGAGGCAACTTATAATTTTCTAATGGCAAGTGTAATGGAAAAGAATGTAAGAGCAGCAAATCAAAACCAAGATAAATGGGAAAATAAATATCCATTACATATTGAAGTTTCGGAATATTTAACTCGTTTTCAAGGCAATGATCGTGTGTTCCTTGAAAAGATTCGTTGGGGTGATCCTTCTAATTTGATATTAAAAACATTTCTTGGCGAAACAGATAAGAAAAAATTATCTAAAGAGTAAGTAAGTAAATTTTTATCCTAATACTCTTATTTTACAATGTCAAACTGTACAAATTGCGGGGAATTTATTTTATTCGGCGGTATTAAAGACGGGCTGAACCATTTTTGCAGCGAAAAATGTCGGCAGCGGTTTAGTCTTGCAGCCATTGAGCAATTAGCGCAAGAACATTTACCGGATAATTTTGTTGAGCAACAAGTTAATGAGTTTCATCAAAGTGATTGTCCTTGTTGTGGTGGTCGTGGTCCGATTGATATACATAATTCTTATCGTTGTGTTTCATTGATTGTATTGACGAGGTCACAGACGATACCGCAATTATCGTGTCGATCTTGTGCCGGATCCGCAAAATTAAAAAATCTGTTATTGACAGGTTTTTTCGGTTGGTGGGGACTTCCGTGGGGATTAGTCCTAACTCCACTTTATATTGGAAAAAATCTTTACGGATTGATTTTCCCTACACCATCAGACCGACCTTCGGAACAACTTCGTCAACATGTCAAAACAACATTACTCATACAAATTTTAGACAAAGAAAATACTGATACATAAATATATGCCTGTCTCTATTGAATTAATGAGATTATTGTAATAGTATAACACAAAAATTATCCTAATATTCGTTCCATTCCTTAAACCTTAACGTTCCAATTATATGATGATTTACCGATATTTTTTGACATTTGTATATATTATGTTTTTTGTTGGTATTTGTTCCGGGCAGGACAAGCCGAAGGAATTATCAGCAAGAGAAGCGGCACAAGAGTTCTTAAAAACTCTTGAAAAAGCGGAAAAGGACGACGCATCTTTGATTGAGAAGATCGATGCGGATACGATGATGGCTGTACTTGCCATATTCCTATCAGAGGAAGCAGAAAACGCCCTCAATGATACAGGAAAAATCGTAAAGGAAAATAAACTGTTAAAACAAATAGCAGAAACAGAAAAGGAACCTTTATCCATTGTCAAATTTGATTTGATAAAAGATCTATTCGAAGCCAAGTATAAAGAAAATGAAGATGTACGAAATACAACGAATGATGTGTTGAACAAGATCGAAAAACTGCAAAAACAGCAGGATGCTAATACCACAACTCTTGATTACAAAATCAAAGAGTTGGAAAAAAAATTGATTAATGATCCGAATGACAAGGATACATGGGAACAAATTACAAATGCAAGATTTATCAAAGAAATAGTGCAAAAGAATACCAATAAAGACGAAATCAAGAAATTTGTAATTGCCCCTTTGACAACAGTGGATAAAGACGGAATGGAACCAGCGTTACGTGATTCATTCTCGTTTTTAGAAAAGTACTATGAAGGGTTAATCTCAGAGTATCTTGGCGAAAACGATGAAGCGCTGTTCGCTTTTTGGAATGCTGAGTGGGTAACTTCCGATCCAAAATACAAAATAATTGCCGGAAGCAAAATATTTGAATTACAAATACTCGCCAATAAAAGGTAAAACCCTATTTATTACTTTTTTTACTTTAATTTCTATTGATACTATGATGAAAAAATTTACAACAATAATTTTTTTAATGTTATCATTAACCATAACATGTTCATTGTTATCCGTTTGGGTATTGGCTCAAAATCAATACACCAATCGACAAGGGCAGCGCAACCCGCAGAGCAGGCAATATGACGAAAATCTGCCGGAAGGTACAGAGGCTCTCGTATGGTCGGACGAAGATGATAATCCTGATAGTCCAAGAGAAAAGACAGACGCTCGTGTCGCAGTAAAACTAGTAGTTACAAAAAATAATGCAGTTTATCGTCCAAGACTCGAAGACGGAACGAATGAACCAAGAGTCGTACCGAAAAGCATCTTCTGGCAGTTGACGCCCAAAGAGGGCAAAGACGGATTTTATCGCTTTGG
>JAIRLW010000369.1 GCA_031259095.1 Planctomycetaceae bacterium
ACCAATATCAAGCATCCGATCTGCTTCATCAAGAACAACCCAGCGCACTTGATTCAAAAGAAGTGCGCCGCGGTTCGCTAAATCAAGAACCCGACCCGGTGTTCCCACAACCAAATCAATTCCGTCCCGAAGTCTTGCAATTTGTTTGGCAAGCGGTTTTCCGCCGTAACAAGCAGTCAACCGAATATCACGCCCATAAGCAAGCCGTATCGCTTCATCACGAACCTGAACCGCCAGTTCCCGCGTCGGCACAAGAATAAGCGCAACAGGATCGTCGCCCGGCGGACATTCTTCAACACCTTCGATAATCGGAATACAAAACGCCGCCGTTTTACCGGTTCCGGTTTGCGCCTGCCCCATAATATCCGCTCCGGCTTTGACCCGTTTGAAAACACCAGACTGAATCGGCGTCGGCTCTAAATATCGGACAATTTTTAACGCCTCCAGCATCGTTTCAGAAACTCCCAATTCGGCAAAACCGCTGACTTCCGCCTCAATATCCGCCGGATCAGGAATTTTAGACGTTGTCAACGACTGAATATCGCCCCGATGTTGTAATATCGGACGATAAATCTCGCGCGATCGCTCTTCATGTAATTCTTGCGAATTCTTTGATTGTTGTTGCGGCTTTTGTTTTGCGGTACCGGTTTTATTTTTTGTCTCGTTATACGGCGGTTCCGGCTTTTTTTCGGAACGAGATTCCTGAACAGGAACCGGAATTTCACGGAATGCTTTATTTTCGTTGTATAAACGTTTTTTCTTGTTTCGCGGCGCAACAGGTTCTTGTTCCGTGCCGCTTATGTTCGGTAACTCCGTTGGAGAAATCGGTTTGTTTTTTGAATGTTCATGTCTCGACCGTTCATTTTTCAATCGCTCATTTCTCAACGGCTCGCTTTTTTGTCGCGGTTGGCGATCAACCGCCTGAACATTTTTTTTATCCAATACTTTATCCGGTATTTTTTCAGGAATAATAAGCGGAACATATTCTCTTTTATCCGGATCCCAAACCATTTGCTCTTTTTTCGGTTTCAACGGAGCAGCAGGTAAACCGGTCAATGTTGTCAAAACAATATTAGGTTTTGTCTGAACTTCCGGTTTAGACGGAAGATTGATATTCCGGCATTTTTTGTTCTTTTTTTGCGGCGGAACCAGTTCGTCATCCGTCGGAACCGGAGTTCGCCCGTAACTCGGAAGATTCAAATCGCTATCATCGTCAGCGTCAAACAACGGACATTCCGCAACGGGAATTTGAAGCGTTTTATTATCATTACTGTCTATCGGCGACTTCTTTTTATTTCGTTTTTTCTCTGCTTTGATCGGCGGAGTTTGCGGTTCAATATTCTTGATGTCCGCATGTTCATTCGCCGTTTTGTGGGACTGCGGTTGTTTTTTGGAACTCTTTTTGTTCGGCTTCTGCGCAATCACAGGTTCCAACTCGTCCGGTTTGCCATAATACAAATCATCATTGAGACCGGTATCTTCCCGATCTTCACCTTCAACAAACCCCCAACGGAAGGAATCGACATAATTCTCACGCCGTCTCCCAAAACGTCTTCCGGATTTTTTACCGTTTCGTTTTTTATTTTCGTTCGATTTTTTTTCCTGAGCCATTGTTACTAAAATAATGTTTTTATAAAAAATGCAACAAAATTTATTGCGGACATTGTTAACGTGTTATTACAAAAGTGTTTTTTTGATTTTTCCATTGACTTGCAGTTTAATGACTTCAATGTTTTCAAGACCGTCGTTGTCAACAACCTTAACAGCAATGTGATGCAAACCGGCTTTGAATTGATACCGATGCCGACCTTCCTTGTCCATGATCAACGACGGCTTAAAACCTTTTTTAAGATCATAAGAACAATCCCAACTATAAAATTCAATTCCGGCATCGCTCTGTCCGCTTGCCGTCAACTCAAGATCCCAAAGACCATTTTCGCCGCGAGATTTCTCACTGACGTCAATAGTAATTGTCGGCTTCTTTGCTATCGGAACAATTTCATCGACAGTTACAAGTTTGATAATAATGTTTTCTTTAATTTTAAGCCGTGCGGCTTCTTCAACGGCGCCTTTACCGAACGAAAAAGCAATAATGTAACCAACCGGTTTTGATTCTTTCCGTTTTTTTTCAAATAATTTTTTATCGTTTCGTTCGGCAGCGGATTTGAAATTATCGATTACGTTACGTCCGATATTGTCGGAACGTTTTACCTGAATCGGCGTATTATCCGGCATTTTACCATCCAAACCGCCGTCACTTCGCTGTTGAATATTACAGGTTCCGCCAAACTGTTGGACAATCCAACTTTCAAATTCAAATGCGTTTTTGTACCGTAATGTATCGTAATCATATTTGTAAAGTTGTACGGTAAAGGGAACACTGAACAAATCCTGCTGCTTCTGTAAACGTAATTCAGAAACTTTAACTGCTTGAACCGATTGATCAATACCGATCCAAGAACGTTTCAATTGATCGGTAACAGCAATCGTTGTTCCGCCGCCGACAAACGGATCAAGTACAAGATCACCCTCATTACTTGCCATTTCGATAATACGTTTAAGCAGCGCCTCCGGTTTTTGTGTCGGATAACCGATACGTTCTTTACCTTGAACTAATTGTATATCATCCCACACTTCACACAATGGAACACCGGGGCTTTGTTCCAAATAATATTTCAATCGTGGTGTTTTACCATTTTTTGGAAAATAAATTAAGCCTTGTTTTTCGTACTCATTCAGTTTTGCAGGAGTCGTAACCCAATGCATTCCTTCTTGTCCTTGTTTATTGGGATCGATATTTTTCCATATTTTTCCGGTCTCGCCTTGACGTTTACCGCTTACCAAGAGCGGTACGGTTTGGTAAAAACCGTGTTTATCTTTATTTTTGTACAGTTCTTTCGACGCTGCTGAAAGTTCCATAAAAAGTTGATTATAGGTATATTTTTTCGACTTGGCATAAAAAAAGATCGTATCATAATTTTTTCTTGCCGCTTTTGAAATACTGGAACGATTGGAACTTCGTTTCCAGATAAATTCATTGATAAAGTTATTCAGTCCAAAAATTTTATCTAAAATTTCGACACGAATATAGGCGTTGGCGTGCCAATCACAATGAAGAAATAAGGTACCGGTTGGTTTCAGTACGCGGTACATTTCGTGCACTCGTTCTTTGAGCCAAGCAATATAATGTTCAATACCGCCAGCCCAACGGTCTTTGAAACTGCGGATTTCACCCTCGTCACCCCAAATGATTTCATAATTCCTGTTGCTAAAAAACGGCGGATCAAGATAAATCAGATCAACCGAATTGTCTTCGATTTGCCTGAGAATATCAAGATTATCACCAAGAATAAGTTTGTTGATTGTCATTGATTCAAATATTCCTTTTTCACTTTAATATTTCGTTTATTATTCCTCCCAGTCGTCGAGGTTCCATTTTGGAACGGTAATTCCGAGTTGGGCAAGATATTCGCGTTCTTTTTGTTGCATAACGATTTGGATTTCCGGTGTTGTGTCGTCGAAGCCGACAAGATGCAACATTCCATGAACAACGTACAACAATAGTTCTTCTTCCGGCTTCCAACCAAATTCTCCTGCACGATCCAGCGCAATTTGAGTACACACTAGAATTTCCGCTTCAAGATGACCTTCGTAACGCCGATCAACGATAGGAAAACTAATCACATCGGTTGGATAATCATGTTGCAAAAAATCTCGGTTGTACTGTTGAATTGTGTCGTTGTCAACCAAAATGACTCCCAGTTTACCGCTTTGAATTTTAGAATCGTCTAAAATTTTTTCGCAAATCGACTTGATTTGTTCGGTATTGACAATTAAATATTCCTGTTCGTCGAGAACTTCGATTAGAACTAATCTCCTACTATGGCGAGACATCTTTTCCTCCATCTTTCCTATTTTCTCCAATCTTCTCTAAGTTTTCTACATTTTCATTGATTTTACAATCCGGCAAAGCGGTTTTGAGTTTGTCCACACCTCCTCGTGAAACTTTTGTGTTTGTGATAGAAACTTCTTTGAGAGTCTTGAGTTGCGTTAAGTCGTCAAGACCGAAATCGGTCAATTCCGTCCGACCGAGATGTAACCACTCCAGATGTTCTAGCGGAACCAATTTTGCAATAGCGGCATCGGTCAACGGGCATTGGTCAATGTTCAGCCAAACAATCGTTTTTGCCGACGCAAAATTTTTCAAAACATCTAAACCGTTGTCGTTAATCTTTGTTGTATAAAGGTTTAGGCGTTTTAATCGCGGCAACAGTTTCAATGCCGCTAGTCCGTCATTGCCGAAATCCGTTTGGCTAACGTCAATATCTTCTAATGTTGATATTTTTGCCAAACTTTCGCCAACTTCGTTTGAGATTGCTGTTTTACTGATTCTAACTTTTTTCAATTTCTTGAGTTGCGTCAAATGCCTTACTCCGTTGTCGGTAATTTTTGTGCCGGTGAGTGTCAATTCAATGAGATTCGGATTTTCGTCAACAATTTTTTTCAAATCGTCATCGCCGGTTTCTGTATTGTCGAGTTTAAGTTGTTTGACCATCGATAGTTGCGATTGAGACGGTTCCGGTTTCAACGGTTCTTCCGGAGACGATTCTGTTTCTGGTTTGGGCGTTGTCGTCCCAGAACAACCTGTTAACGCTAAAAAAAGAACGAAAAAGAAAAATTTTTTCCAAGAAAACGGCATTTGAAACATCATAGCAATAAAAGAAAAAACGGAGTAAAAAATCGAATAAAAAATTAAAACTGCGTTATTTTACCCTTTT
>JAIRLW010000395.1 GCA_031259095.1 Planctomycetaceae bacterium
GTGGGTATTATTGAAACTTTTAGATTATCTGATTCATGTCGTTACGATTATATTTAATGTGTTTTTTTCTATCTTGCCTGATTTTGATTTTCCTGATGGTTTTGATGATGCTGTAAAAATAGTTTTCGAATATGTTCCGTTAATCAATAAGGTTTTTCCTGTTCCGGAATTTTTCGCGATGTGTGCGGCTTATTTAACGTTGTATTTTTTTGTTGCTGTGCCTTTTCGTAGGCTTTGTAAGATTATTCCTTTTTTGAGTTCGAAGTAATTATGTTAACGGTAATCGAAGGTAAACCAGGTAGTGGAAAGTCCTGTTTTTGTACATCTATTTTAGTGAAGCATTTAGAGGATTGGGTGCGTTACGGAATAGAAAAAGGTGAACGGTATCCTCGCCGGTTGCTTACAAATATTCCGTTACGAATAGAAGCGATAAATGAATATTTAACGGAACGTATTGGCACCCGTGTTTTTGTTGCAGATTTTATTTATTTGTTAGAACAAACATATTTTTATCGTGACGGATTAGAATTAAAAGATTTACGTAAAGAGTGTCGAGTTAAGTGGTGGGAAAAATTTGAAAAAGGTGATTTTGTTGTAATTGATGAGGTTCACCAAATATTGGGAGCCGAGAGTAGTCGCGTTGATACGGAATATCATGAGAGTTTTCGTGACTTTATTTCAATTCATCGTCATTCTATGAATGACTTTATTTTTATAACGCAACATAATCGTAATATTCACAAAGATATACTAGCTATGGCTGAGGATTGTTACAAGATTATTAACGTTAAGAGTAAAACATTGCCCTTGCTTGGTATTCCGTTTGCTGATATTGATGTTATAAAAGAATCGTTCGGCATTAAGCATCAGTACGCTAATGTGTTACATGGAACATATGAGGGTATGGCATTTCGCAAGGATTCGGCATCGTCTTTTTTTGTTACATCCAGAGTTTTTTAATCTTTATCAGAGTCATACTAAGTTAAAAGAAGGCAAAGCGTTTGACAGACCAAGTTACAATTTTTCTCCGCTAGGTTCTATAATATGGTTTATTCGGCGGCATTTTTGGGGGGTGTTTTTAAGAGTATTGATTTTGTTTTTTGTAATTTATATTTGTTATGTTACAGTTATTTCGATACCGAAAGTTTTTCAGAGTGCATTCAAGGCGGGTATTCCGGAAGAGGTTTTGGCTAAACCGGAAAAAAAGAGCGTTTTTGTGACAGATAATCAGAGGTCTGATGTTATTATTGCTGGAATTTTTGAGAGTAAAGAAAACGGATTATCTCAGCAAATTTATTTTCTTTGTTGCTATTGTTTCAAGAAATGTTTTATCGTGTTCGACAAAAATGATCGTTGGTTGACATTCGATCAGAAGATTTCTAATTTGTGTTCGCGAAATAATGTCAATGTAATTGAGCGGCTCATCCCAAAGATAAAGATGAACCTGTTCACAAAGACTCGCCGCCAATAATACCTTTTTCTTTTGACCTGCACTAAAACCAGACATGTCGTTCTCATAATCATCTCTTGAAAATCCTAATTTGTGCAAAATTGTTTTCAATAAACTCTCATCAATTTGACGTTGAATAATAAAATCCTTCATACTGCCCCGAAGAAACGATGCGTCTTGCGGTAAATATGATATTGTCAGGTTTTTCGGAACACGATAATATCCTTTATACGGAACATCTTGTCCGGCAATCAGTTTCAGAAGACTCGACTTGCCGCAACCATTCCGTCCGCAAATTGCAACACGATCTCCTGTCTCCACCGAAAAAGTAACTCCGTCAAATAATGGAACTCCATCATTATATTGCACAAAAATATTCTCCAAATCAATAAGCCTCGTTGAATGAAAACGAATCGGCATCATAGAAAGTTTTTCCGTAATTTCGGTATTTTTGAACAATTGTTGTTTTTGTTCTATTGCCTGTTGTTTGCGGTTTTCGGCAGACTTGGCGTGTTTCATTATTTTTGCCGCCTTACTGCCGATAAAACCGCGATCTACCGGACCATGACCATATTTTTCTTTTTCGGCTTTGTTTGACCATTCGGCTGATTGCCTTGTGGTATCCTGAAGGCGGCGTATATCTTTTTTGAGTTTGTTGTTTTCCGCTTGCTCAAATTGTTCACGATAATCTTGGTTACATTGCCAAGTTGAAAAATTTCCCTGCGTTAATTCAACACTGTTACGATTGATAGACAAAATATGATCAACACTTTTGTCCAGCAAAGCATGGTCATGTGAAACAAGAATGAATCCGCTTTTTTTGCTCAAATAATTACCAACACTATTTCGCCCCTCCAGATCAAGATGATTGGTTGGTTCGTCGATCAGCAGAAAATGATTGTCATTCAGAAACAGTACCGCAAGCATTACCTTTGTTTGTTCACCGCCGCTCAATGTTTTAAAAGACCGCGTCAATATATCGTCGGAAATTTCCAGCAATGATAACTCACGTTCAAATTGCCATAATTCAAAATCGGTAATTTGTTCGGCAATTTCGAGAGTTGAAAGAGTTTTATCTTGAATGGTGTAGGGAAAATATCCAACCGGAACCGGAACATCAATTTTACCGTCGCAAACGAGATCGCCGAGCAGCAAACGGAGTAATGTTGTTTTTCCGCGACCATTGCGCCCAATCAAACCAAGTTTCCAACGTGTATCGATTTGCAGTGAAATATTGGAAAATAACGGAATTCCGCTGTCGTAGGCGAAACTCATGTTAACGATATTAATAATTGCCATAGTGTGATATTATACAAAAAGTGAGTTTTCCATGTTTTTTTCGATGGCGCACGCTCATGAGTTATGCGCAAAGATTACGATATTTCGAAACGGAAAACCAAAGCAATTGGAAGATAGAACACGATTACTGATGTTCACCGAAAGGTAACATCCTATCAATCGTACAACATTTAAAGAAGTTTGTTTATTTCATTGCCGTGCATGGCTAAGTCAAGAAACTACAAATCCGGCATTTCATTTGTTTACCCTGCCCTGCCGGAAACTATTTGATGTTATTATCGGTTCAAACAGCGTGTTTATTAAGAATCATTTGTCCCTAAAGTCTCTTTTGTCCTTAAGTCTTTATAAAATGGGACGTTAGGGACAAATTGAGGCAATAGGTTTTTTTAGAGAGTTCCAATAATCTGCGAAAATCAGCGTAATTTGCAGATATTTCCTTTTTGTTGGAGAGAAGGCAACCGATTTCCGAACGGCTGCATCGGTTTTCACCGATTTTGCTCCTAAAATACGGTTTCCAAAATTCAAAAAATGTCAGTCCTATTTTTTGAACGGAGCTATTGGAAGCCCGTATCT
>JAIRLW010000500.1 GCA_031259095.1 Planctomycetaceae bacterium
CCATAAAAAATTAATTTTTTTGACTAATATTTCGATTTCAGTCGAATACAATCGACTGAAATCGAATATGTTGTTGGGCTAATTTTTTTGGCTAATTGTTTTTAGCAACGGGTATTTAGCGGGTCCCTTATTTCCGAGGCATGGGTTGATTTTGATTGCCGACACTGACCGGAACTCCCTGCGGTTGCTGTTGTTGTGACGAATATGCAGGTTGCGGTTGTGCAGATGCTGCGGCAACCGGTTGTTGTCCAGCTCCGGCAACCGCGTTTGCCTGTTGTTTCGGCGGACGCGGCATGTTGTGAGCAGCGTACAACGCGTCAATAACATAGTCGGTAATATTGAGCTGTTCATCAAACCAGATCAATTTTTGATCCATGTCTTCGGCAACTGATTGCGGGTCAGCCGGATTAACGTCAAAATACCGATAATCCGTAATCTGAGCAATACGGCGTGTTTTGGCAAATGCTCCAATTACTTTTTTGATATCCTGATAGGTATCGTACATAATTCTTGCATTTTTCAACGCGAATTTACGTTGCATCGCTTTGACGTCTTTTTCGAAATCGGCGTATTCACTGGCGATGGCATCGACTTCTCGTTGATGTTCCGCAGTTCCCGGTTTGACAGCGGAATTTTGTTGCAAGGCTTTGTCCCTGTCCACAATTTGTTTCTGGCGGGTTTGGAACTTTACTTCTTCTGCCCGTACTTCCTGCTGAAGGGCTTCTTGTTTGCCGCGAAATTCAGGATGATCCTTAATCAACTGGGCAAGATCGACAACGGCAACGTAATTGGGAAGTCCCTGTTGTGCAACCGTCTGGGAAACAAATCCGCCAACGGTCATCAGGGTTACAAAAAGGGTAATCCAACATGTTTGTTTCACTGTGTGCTCTCCTACGTGAAGGGTGTCGCCGACGGGGGGAAATTCTCCAATACGGCAAAACAAATTTATTCTTCCTTGAAAATCGCCGAATCGGAATCAAACCGTCGGCGAACAAACGGCGTTCAGAAAAGTCAAAAAATGAACCTCACCGAACAAAACGTATTGTGCCTTTTTTTTTAAATCGGGTAAAGACCAATTTTCATTAAAAAAATATTTTAAATAATCATTTTAATCCAAAAAAAATTAAAAAATGTTAAAATACGTAAATTAAGTATTTTCATAATATTTTATAAAAACATTCTATTTTTCTTATTCTGTTTATTTTATTTATTCCAACAATCACTGTTGACTCTCTTTTGAGTGGTATAATGATTTCACCGATTATGTGATTTTGAAGTGAACTTTACTGAAAAGAATGAGAAAGAAGTCGCCGTTTCCAATAGCGGATTTTTTGTAATTAAACCGATATTATCATTTGATCACCATCCCTAATGTCCTTAGTGTCCCTATTGTCCCTAATATTGGGACGATAGGGTCACTAAGGACATTAGGGACGAATTAGGGAACGAATGATTTTTAAAATCTCCTCCTCTCAAACGACAATAGTTGCAATAATTAACTTTTATGGCGGACTTAAATTCTTCGGCGGTCAACAGTTTTATCGAAGCCGTCAAAAACGGTTCGGATGAAGCTTCGTCGGCGTTTGCCAGAACATTTGATACGACGATTACGATTCAGCCGGGCAACGGCGGTGAATTTCTGAGCGACGTGCTTTCGCCCAAAATTACCGATAAAGGTTTGGCGATGCTCTTGATGTGCAAAGAACAGGGGATTGCCGTTTTGATTCCAGATTCAACCGGTTTAATTCCGGCGTGGTGCGATCATCCCGACGCAACCGGAAAAAGTAAACTTTCAACCTTTGCGCAGGAATGGGGAATGAATCTTGTACCGGAAGATTTTTTCCCGGAAGATTTTCAGGCGGCAGTGATCCAAAATCTCATGCAAGGAGTTGAGCAAGCTCAACCGGCTTGGGAGTCGGCTTATTTGGAACTGACGATTAGCAAACCGGATGGAAATTCGGCGACGGCTTACATGATTTGGCCCTTGACGGAACCTAGTCAACTTCTGTCGGAGGAAAAACCGAAAGCCGACGAATCAACAATGTTTACTGCGCCGCCGACATTCAACAATGATAAACCGAATTTGATTGGCAATGGCGTTCCTGAGTTTGATCCGTTTGCCGGACAAGATTTTGGAACGCAGAATTTCAGTAATTTTGATGGGAAACATCGTTCGGTTGACGATTTACCCGGTTTTAGTCGTAGTCTTCTGAAAGTTAAAATTCCGGTTGCGGCGGTTTTGGCGCGTGCGCCGAAATCGATCAAGACCATTCTTGAACTCGGCGTTGGTTCGGTGATTCAGTTTGACAAATCGTGTGATGATTTTCTGGATATTGAGGTTGGTCAAAGTGTTACGATTGCGACGGCGGAAGCGGTCAAGGTTGGCGACAAATTTGGGTTTCGGATTCATTCCATTCTATTGCCGGAAGAACGGTTCCGCAAAGTCGAGGTTCGGCGTGAAGGTGAATACCGTGTCAAACACGAGTCTCCGCAAATTATCGGAAAAGCGCCGATCAAATCGCTCGACAAACATTGAAGGGAAATTTCTAAAAACTCGTTTTGATCGACCAAATTCGACAGAAATCGACTAAAATTGATTTTGGTCGATTTCTGTCGAGGTTTTTAGGAGTTCCCTTAATTGATTATTTGTTCCTAATGTCCCTAGAAAAAGGGGACTTTAGGGACGATAGGGATTAATGGAACAAATGATGTTGATTTTTCAGAAAACGTTGTTGAAAGAACAGATTATTTGGTTAAAATATCAAATTCTTTGAAAATATTGACCTTTTCGTGCGCAGCAAAGCATTACCGCTTATCGACATGATCACTTTTACCACAAAATCATCGGCAACTTTACGGTTAGGACTCGATATTGGGTCAACAACCGTTAAAGTTGTTGTCTTCGATGATATTCAACAACAAATTCTTGGTTCTTGGTATTCCCGACACTACACTGATGTGTTTCAAACGTTGCACACGTTGATTTCTGAAGCCTTGCAATGTTGCGGGCAACAACATTTCACGGCAGCGGTAACAGGTTCCGCCGGTATCGGACTCTCTCAAAAACTTAATATTCCGTTTGTGCAGGAAGTGATCGCCGGTGTTGAAGCAGTTACAACCTTCATCCCACAAACAAATGTGGTTATCGAACTCGGCGGTGAAGATGCAAAAATTACCTTTTTCGATGGAAGTATCGACCAACGAATGAACGAAACTTGCGCCGGAGGAACCGGCGCTTTCATCGACCAAATCGCCGTAACCCTGAAAACCGACGCAACCGGTATTAACAATTTGGCAGCCTATGCTCAAACAATTTATCCAATCGCAGCACGTTGCGGTGTTTTTACCAAGTCCGACGTAACAATGCTGTTGAATGAAGGCGCGCGAAAAGAAGATATTGCCGCAAGTGTTTTGCAAGCAGTAGTTGATCAAACCATCGGCGGATTAGCCTGCGGACGTAAAATTCAGGGCAATGTCGCTTTTCTTGGAGGACCGTTGTTTTTTCTGCCGGAACTTCGCAAACGTTTCGCCGAAACACTTCACCTAACACCAGAACAAACTATTCATCCCGAAAATGCTCATTATTTTGTTGCGTTGGGAGCGGCATTGCTCTCTGCAAAAAATAATCCAATGACCGCAAACGAACTACAACAACAAATTCATTCCGTTCAACAACAACAACATTACGGTAAAGAAACAAACCGCTTGCCGCCATTGTTTTGTTCTCAGAATGATTTCAATAAATTTACGTTGCGGCATGAACGGTTAAAAGCAAACCGCGCCGAACCGTCAACCGTTTACGGCGATCTTTTTTTAGGAATCGATGCAGGTTCTACAACCACAAAAGCCGTCTTAATTGACGACCAAAACCAAATCTTAAAAGCATGGTATGGCGCGAATGAAGGTGAACCGATTAAAACGGTTCTTGGCGTGTTGTCGGAAATGTATGAAATGTTGCCGGCAGGCACAACGATCAAAAATTCTTGCGTAACCGGTTACGGCGAAATGATGTTACGAACCGCTCTGGGGATTGACGAAGGCGAAGTGGAAACATTGGCGCATTTTCGCGCGGCAAATCATTTTATCCATGATGTTTCGTTTATCCTTGACATCGGCGGGCAAGATATTAAGTGTCTTTATATTAAAGACGGAAGACTCGACAAAATTATTTTGAATGAGGCATGTTCTTCGGGTTGTGGTTCATTCATTGAAACGTTTGCACGCTTACTCGGTTATGACGCGGCAACCTTTGCAACAGAAGGATTGTTTGCCGAACAACCAATCGATTTGGGAACACGTTGCACCGTGTTTATGAACTCAAAAGTGAAGCAAGCGCAAAAAGAAA
>JAIRLW010000502.1 GCA_031259095.1 Planctomycetaceae bacterium
TCACCGTCATGGATTGCGTTCGACAAAACACCGTCAAACCGTTACGAAATGACCCGCTATCAAAGTATGCCCCGCCAAAAAATTCCCGTCGCCGGCGTAAAATCAATAATACCGTTACGATAGGAAAGAAGATTAGGAGTATATACCTCATCACACGTTTAAGATTCTGTTTTTTGAACAGGATTATCAAAATGTTATTTTACAGGAAATTTTAAAATAAATAATATCCCTAAAAGTTTATCTGATTTTAAAATACCAATTCAATGTAATTATAACGCAGTAAGGAACTGTACGCAAATAAAGTATCTAATAATTTAACGTTACTTTCTTGATAATATATTGAAATCAACCAAAATTGAATATTTTACTTGCGCACAATCCCTAAGACATCATACCATGAAATTATATGCCTACACACTTCCAACTGTTACCGAAAAAAATGGTTGGTTGAAAATTGGACAAACCACCGGTTCCGTCGAAGATCGTATCAAAGCCCAATTAAGCCAAGCCCATTTAAAATATGAAATCGTTTGGCAAGGTAACGGGCTTATTGGGAAACGTGAAATTACCGATAAGGAAATTCACCGTTGCCTGATTAGTAAAGGATTTGAACAAGACAATAATTCTGAATGGTTTAAATGTTTTCCTGAAGATGTTGAAGCAACACTTGAAGCCCTTAAAGAACAATACCGCAAAGAAGATAAACGAGAGGAACTTTCAGAGAAATTTTACGAAGAACTCCGCAATTGGTATTATTGGGCAAACGCTGAACTAAAACAAGGTGTTTTGACACGAAAACCCGACCCTGACTACACCATCCGTATCATTATTCGATTGTTGTTGGTATTTTTTCTCAAAGAGAAGGAACTTATTCCTGAAATATTATTTGATAAAAAAAAGTTTGATAAAGAACTCAAAAAAAACGAACACTGGTATTACAAAGCAATTCTCCGTAATCTTTTCTTTCATAGCCTTAATACTCCCATGAATAACCGAGATACATTGGAAAGCTCTAAACTGCTTCAAAAATGCAATGTCATCAAAAAACATCTACACAAAAACATTCCATTTCTCAATGGTGGTATTTTCAATGAACATGACGGCGACGATTTTGCGTTAAGTAATATCTATTTCTTTTTGGATAGTTATTGGACAGTGGCAATACCGGAACTTGGCGGATACTATCCTGTTCGCGGAATTATTGAAATTCTTTCTCAGTATAATTATACGTTAGATGAAACAAATAACAGTGAATGTATTGATCCGGAATTTATCGGCAAGGTATTTGAGAGTCTGTTAGCGTGTATTGATGCCGATACTAAAGAAACGCGGCGTAAAATCACCGGTAGTTACTATACACCAAGAGAAATTGTCAATTATATGGTCAATGAAGCATTAAATACTTATTTAAAAACTGCATCAACAACAAACGACGAAAACACCTTACTTCGTTGTACAGTATTTGACCCTGCCTGTGGAAGCGGAACTTTCCCATGTACCGTAATGAATGAAATAATGCGACGCATTGATTTTAAAAAAAAATTATCACAATTAGAACGGTACAAAAAAAAATTAGAGATTTTGCGCAATGTTATTTACGGAGTTGACATTCAGCCAATGGCGGTACAGATTACAATTTTACGGTTGTTCCTTTCATTAATACAAGAAATCAAACCAACAAAAAATGTAAAAGAAAATTTTGGCATTGAACCATTGCCCAATCTCGACTATAAATTTGTAACGGCTGATCTACTGCTTGGAATTGACAAATATGATTTGTTTTTCAATGAACACTTAAACGAATTTGATCAAATACTTGACCTAAAACGGGAATTTTTTAGGGAGAATAACATTATAGAAAAAGAAAAATTAAAAAACCGTATTAAAAAAGCGGAAAATGAAATTGCCCGAAAAAGTAAACACAAAGGAATTATTGCGCTATGTCAGTGGAATCACTCCGATACAATACCCTCATCAGTTTTCGATCCGCAATGGATGTTCGGTGTTAAATTGTTTGATATTATAATCGGTAATCCGCCGTATAATGTTATCGAATCCAAAGACAAGAAGAAGGAAAAATATGAAGAAAAGTACACTGAATTAAAAAGCGGTCGAATAAACATTTATCAATTGTTTTTCGGCAGAGCAGCAGAATTACTATCACAGAAAGGGAGTGTTGTATTTATACATCCCAAAACATTATTAACTGATAAGTATCTCTCAGCAACACGAAAATTTCTCTTAAAAAAATTTCCATCTTTTAATGTTATTAATATCAAAACACGGAAAACTACTTTTAGTAATGTAATTCAATCCGTAATTATTTCCCAGTGGAATAAAGAAGGTACAACACAAGATTGCCAAATTAGTGAAATTGCTACGAAATATGATTTTGAAAAACTGCAATACCTTGTCAAATCAAAAGACGATATTGTAACAAAAGAAGGGACATTATTAATATGTCCCCAAGACAAATTTTATACTATTGAAAAAAAGATTCGTAGTGTTCCGCATTTCTTTTTACAGTTCGTAACAGGCAGCATCGAATGGAACAAAGTTAAAAAATATCTTTCCAGTCAACCCCAAATAGATTTTAAACGGCTCATTTACGGTGAAAACATTCAGCGGTTTTGTTTTGCTCCATCCGATAAACGAATTAAAACATCGTTTCTTAGTAGTGAAATAAAAACTCCAGAACTCCAACAATTAGCAGTTTTAACTCAACGGACAACAGCAGTTGAGCAGCCCTATCGGATTATTGCGACGATTATCGATCCGTCCAAATTTGACACGCCGATTGTTACGGAAAATCATACTAACGTTTTTTTGTGCCGGAATAGAAATACTGCATGTTTTATACTAGGTATTCTCAATTCGCGGTTAATGGATTTATTTTTTCGATTTCATAACAGTAATACACAAGTTTCGTCTGGCGAATTGAATCGATTACCAATTATCAAATTGCCGCAGGAAAAACAGAAAACACTAATCAAGTTGGTAGAACAGCGATTAAATGGCAATATAAATGTTGAAGCAAAAATAAACAAACTCGTCTATAAACTCTATGGTTTAACAAATGAAGAACAAGCGCTGATCGAAAAGTACGTTTCAGATTATTAAGGAGAGGTGAATTGCTATGATTATAATCGAAAAAATAAACTATAAAATACTTTAAGACGAAATGGAATCACTAAAGTATAAAACTATAAAATTTGTAATTATTCAGTAGATTTTTTGAATCTTTATGGATAACCAACTTTTAATGAAAATTTTCCCAAATTATTACAACAAAAATGAAAAAGAAACGAAAATAAAATTTTAAAGTATTGAGGATAAAGTTATTGATAATGGTACTATTATCAATTTTATTGAAAATTCGGAACGTGATTCTTTGGCAAAAATAGTTTCAATTGTTTTTAAAAGAGTCTTTAATTATCAGAATGCCAATACGGATTAAACTTATGCGGATTCAAATTATTTCAATTATTTTGGTATTTTCGTGTGTTTCAACTGTTTTAGGTCAAACGAACCGTTTGACGGTTGATCCTGTGTTGGCGGAACAGGGAGTTAATATTGTTACGAATCGGCAGGAAACACAAGAATATTCTCGTCCGAATATTGGGTCGAATGTTGGATTGAATACCGGAGGACGCCGGCAAGCAGAATATCTTGCGGATGGCGGAGATGGTATTGCGAAAACACGTATCGAAGAGGATTGGACGGTTCGGAATCTTGAAGCGGAAGATACTGTTGCGCATTTCGACACGCTGGACGGACGAACTTTGGTGGAACCGTCGAACCGCGTATTGCTTTATGCTCCGCGTTTCGGCGCTGTACGAAAAATCGAAGGTCTTCTCAATAACACACAGATTACGGCGTTATCGCGAACAGATGCCCAGTCTTCTTTGAATATTGGTCAGGGTAAAGAACAACTTGGTTATACGGTTCAGGAAACCCAATCCGGTTATGCCCGAACCCGTACACAATTAAGCGGTGTTGGCGGATTGAAGAAAAGTACCGGCGCCGGTGTAACACAAGGACTTGGCGCGTACAGTAACTTCGAGTCGGCAATGTATTATTCAAATTTATTGAGACAACAATTTATCGGATTAGCGGAATTAACGTATCTTACAACGGGAAGAGCCTTCGCCAGAGCATGGCAGGGAAGTGAAGGTATTAAAGTTCAAATGAATATTCTGGCTCCGATGGAAGCAACCAGTGAAGAAGGAGCCGAAAGTTTTTTCCAAATCGAAGACGAATCGAAAACCTCCAAACTTCGGTTAATCAAAACTGCGTCGAAAAAATCAGCACAACCGGGAGAGATTGTTGAATTTACACTTCGGTTTGATAATGTCGGTACGCAAATAATTGGGAACGTAACTATTCTGGATAATCTGACAACACGGCTTGAATTTTTGCCGGGAACAGCGTTATCGTCACTGAAATCCGGTTTTGTTGTTCAACCGAATGACAGCGGTTCTTTCACACTTCGCTTTGAAATTACCGATCCGCTCAAACCCGGTGAATTCGGCGTTGTCCAGTTCCAATGCCGTGTACGATAATATCGAGCAAACCAATATGTGTCTGATCATTAACCGTTGCGCGCAGACGCATACTGATTATTGAAACGATTTTCATGTTCTCCATAACACATTTTTTACGCAAAAACGGACAAAAGACACTTCTTGCAATCACTTGATTATTGACTTCTACCGTCTAACAAGGTTATAATGATAGAGTAATGAGGTCAATTTTGAATTGGGGGTCTCTAAATAATTCAAATTTTATTTTTAACAAATCTAGTTAGCGACGGGTTTACCCCGTGTTTTATTGATCAAGTCGAACAACGCGGGGCAAGCCCGCGCCGCTAACTTTCTGTGGACTCTGAATTATTAGAGATTCTCAATTGTCGTTCATGTTTTTAATTTAACCAAAGATCGTTATGAACTTATTTGATTTTACGGAAATTCCCGCCGATGGGGAACGTTGGGTTCGGTTTGCCCAAGATTTCTTACAACTTTTCGGCTTTCATATTGAAACGCCAACTTATCGGGATGCGGAAAATATGTTTGATTTCTGTGCGGTCGAACAGGTTTCGGGTAAATTTAATTCTCATCCGTTTCGCTGGCTTGTCAGTGGCCGACACAAAGCGGCAACTCGTATTGCTGTTAAAGAAAGCGACGAAACGAATATTCTTGAACGTTTACTCCGTAGCCGCGCCGATGGTTTTATCGGTTTTTATTCGACCACCGCTTCTCCGGCGTTGGGGTTTTACCTTACAGAACTTAAAAACCGGTTGCTGATTAAGGATTACCGGATTCTCGATGCGAAATTTCTGGAAATGTATCTCGCCACTCCCGGTTTTGCCCGAATTTCGTTTCGATATTTTCCCAATTATGCCCAAACGCATCAGGTTCTTCATCTTGTCGAAGACAATTATTTGCCGATTCTTTGTGAACATTGCCGGAAAGACCTGCTCAAAACACTTTTCACGGAAAATCAGGCTGGAGTGATTGTCCAGTTGCGGCGTCGGAAAAAAACACAAACCGAAACAGAAGTCATCGCCAATATTTATGCCGCCTGTAAAGGCGATTGCGACGCGGAATTACAAGCAAGATATTGTAATGAAAAAAAACTGAACGCGGTTGGTTGGACAAACATTTCCGATCTCGTTGACTCCTCGGCTTTTCTGGACAGGACATTGTCACTTCTCCGAAAAATCGGAACCGCAGAATTGACTTATACCGCTTCGGCATTGGCAAAAGAACTCTATCTACTAAAAGCCATCGCCCAATACACTCTTCGTGAATCAACCGCCAAAACCGCGCCGTCCGCTCAAAAAATAATGTTTTAAAAAATAACATGCTTTTTCCACGTTAATGAGCATAAAACCAAATCGAAATTTTTATGAATACACAAAATCCGAAACGATTACCCTACGGCAATGCTGATTTCAAAAAAATCCGAACAAATAATTTTGTTTACGTTGACAAGACGCGGTTTATTGAAACGCTTGAGCGGGAAAGCAACTCTTCCCAGATATTTATTCGTCCGCGTCGTTTTGGCAAGAGTTTATTGCTTTCCACGCTTACTTATTATTACGACATAAATTATGCGGATGAATTTGAACGTTTATTCGGCGATTTGTACCTTGGTCGGCGTCCTACGCCGCAAAAAAATAGTTACGCGGTGATGAATTTTGATTTTTCGGGATTAAACACCGGCAATGGCGCCGACGAGTTTATTTTCTCTTTTTGTAACAATATCCGTAATTCTGTTCGTTTATTTCTGGATGATCACAAAAATATTTTTCCTGAGGCAAAAGAAATTATCCGACAAATAAACGCGGAACCTCCCAATCTTGGGGTTCTTGATTGGGCTTTTAGTGTTGCGAAATCGGCAAAACTACCCGTTTTTGTAATCATTGACGAATACAATCATTTTGCGAATGATCTTATTGCAATGGGAACAATAAAAGGCAATGATTTTTATAAGAAGATGGTTAAAGCCAATGGTATTGTCCGCGATTTTTACGAGCGTATCAAATCGGCAACTACTTTTTCCATTGTAAATCGTACCTTTATTACGGGTATTTCACCGGTCATGCTTGATGATCTTATCAGCGGTTTTAATATTGTTTCCAACCTTACGCTGGATTTGCAATATAATGAGATGTTAGGTTTTACCAGTGCGGAGGTTACAAGATTGATGTCAGAGACGGGAGTTGACGCCGACCAGATTACTATCGATATGGAACACTATTATAACGGTTATCGATTTCACGCCAAAGCGGTCAATAAGGTTTATAATTCGTCAATGATACTTTACTTTTTCAGTCAATTATTAAAAACTGGTAATATCTTTACTAATCTCATTGACCCGAATTTGAGTATGGATTCAAGCCGTTTGAAACGTCTTGTTCAAAATGATAGTAACCGCGAAATTTTAGTCAAAATCATCAAAGAAGGCAGCATTATTTCAAAAATATTGGAAAAATTTTCGATGGACCAATTGAACGACGACAGTTATTTTGTTTCGTTATTATTCTATATGGGTTTGCTGACGATCAAGGAACCTTCTCTGAACAAATTACATTTGGTCATTCCGAACTATTCAATTCAAAGAGTGTATTGGGAACAAATTCGGTTACTGATAGAATCCAATTCGCGTCTTATAAAAATGAATACGGATTTAATAGAAGAAATGATTGATGCGATGGCGATGGAAGGAACAATCGACGGTTTTATTGATTATGTTTCGAAAAATGCGTTTAGTAAATTGTCCGACTTTGATTTACAGCGTTTTGACGAAAAATATATTAAGGTTTTATTGCTTGCGTATCTTCTTTTGAACGATATTTATATTCCGATGAGCGAATATGAAACAGTTCCCGGTCGTGCGGACATATTTTTGCAACGTAATCCCAATGTCCCGCAAGTTCAATACGAATGGGTCTTGGAAGTGAAATATTGTAAAACGAATGCCAAAAAAACAGAAATTGCCCAAAAACGCAAAGAAGGATTGGCACAATTGAATCAATACGCTCATTCCCAACGGTTCAAAGATCGTCCCAACTTAAAATTTGTACTGATTATCTTTATCGGCAAAGATAAATACGAAATTGTGAAGAGTTTGTGAAGAGTTAATAGCATTTTGTTAAATTTTGTTAGAATTATTGAAACAATTCAGAAGAATTTCTAATGCTGATTTTTAACTATGAAATACGCGAAGAGACGCGAAAATGATGTTTCTATTTTTTATTGTTTAAAACCTTTCGTGAACCTTCGTGTTTTTTGTGGCAAAAATAAAAATAGGACCAAAGAGATCATGTTCACTGAACATTCTACTGAAATAGTACAAATTATTTTATCCGAAATTTTTACAATCAGAAATTCACCGCTACAATCATGTCCAAAATAACCCGAATTAGTATTTCTGTTGAAGAGGAACTTCTTAAAAAGTTCGATTTATTTTCCGAAGAACACGGTTTTCCGACACGGTCGGAAGCCATTAAAAGTGTGATGCGTGAGACATTGATCGAAGAGGAATGGACGAAAGGCGTCTATGTTGCCGGAACTATTTCTTTGGTGTACGATCATCACAAACCCGGTATTGTACGAAAACTACTGAAAACGCAGCACAATTTTTGCACCGAAATTCAATGTTCCCAACACATTCACCTTGACCATAATAATTGTATGGAAATTATTGTTTTGCGCGGAACGAAAGAACGGATTCGTGAAATTCTTAAACAACTGCGTCAAATCAAAGGACTCAAACATGTTGTCCTGACAATGACCACCACCGGAAAACATTTACATTAATTCGGCATCTGCCCTTTCCTAAAAATGACGGATTGTTTCACAAAATCCCGAAACAAATTGAAATTTTTATCCATTTTAACAATCATTAATTGAAACATATTTGCGAAAATCTGCGTAATCTGCAGATTTCTCGAAGGTTAATAAAATAGACCATTACCTTGACTTAGTGTACGAATAGTAATTGGTGATTGGTGTTTGCTTGCCGTTTTGAGATCAATTTTCGATGAGACAGAGTTCTTGTTCGATTCGTTCAAGTCGGGCTTCGATTTGGTTATCGATAGTTCCCAGCGATGTTTCAAGAACACATCCTCCGGCAGAAATTTTTGTGTCGGAAATAATTTCCGTATGTGCGTCTCTGGTCATTTCCCGTACTAAAAGATCCATTTGCGGTTGTAATGTTTCGTAATCGTTGGGATTCAAACGAATCCGCACCGACGCGCTGCCTGCTCCCAATTCCAACGCCTCACGCAGTAATTTTATTGGTACATCAATCATGTCCGGTAAATATTGTGAAATTGCTCGTTCTGCGATTGCTGTTGCGATTTTGATTGCGCTTTGTTCCCAAAGTTGCAAAAATGATTGTTTTGCGGTTTCGAGTCGTTCAATCATTGTTTTCAACGCGGGTAACAGCGTTTCAAGTTGTATTCCGAGTTGAATTTCTGCTTCGCGGCGTACTTTTTCGGCGTAGTCAATCGTTGCCTGCAATTCTCCGTCGGCGTAACCTTTTGCCTTACCTTCGTCGTAACCAACCTGACGTCCTTCATCATAACCGGTTTTTCGTGCGGTATCTTCGCTTTGTTTTAGTTGTGCTTTTAGTTTAATGACGTCTCTTTCGAGTTGATCTTTTTGTTTTTTTAAATTTTC
>JAIRLW010000595.1 GCA_031259095.1 Planctomycetaceae bacterium
ACGATTCACCGGCAACCGTCCGCAAAGAAGGTTTAGAACAGATTCAAGAATATCGGGACAAGATTGATTCTTCGGCGCCTGCTTATCTGGTGATTTTTGATCGCCGTCCCAAAGCAAAAGAGTTGACTTGGGATGAAAAAATTTCGTGGACTGTTGACGAAACAAGCAATGTAATAATTTTAGGATGTTGATACCGAATTTATTGCGGGAATGTCAAGTCTTCCCGAATGTGTTAATAAATTTTTATTATGAAATATCAAGTGGTTAGAAATTATCAATACGATTATTTGGGACAGTCTTATGCATCAATGTATCCGAATTTGCATAGGTATCCGGCAACAATGTTACCTCAAATTGGAATTGATATTTTGAAAGAGTTTAAAGTTTCAAAAGGAATATTACTTGATCCGTACTGTGGTTCGGGGTCGTCGTTTGCAAGCGGACTGGAATGTGGTTTGACGGAAATGGAAGGATATGACATAAACCCGTTAGCAGTGTTAATATCAAAAGTAAAATTTACAAAACTATCAATTCAGAGAATTATTGAAACACGTCAAATTTTCCGCAATGATCTTTATGAATTTCTTAAAGATGAAAGTAATATAACAAAATTAAAAAGACCGTCAGTTACTAATATTGAATTTTGGTTTTCAAAAGCAGTGATTAGTAATTTGTGTGCAATTAAGTATTTTATTGATGAAATTAAAAATGAGTATATTCGGGATTTCTTTTTTATTCCTTTTTCTGAAACGATACGCGAATGTTCTTATACACGAAACAGCGAATTTAAACTTTACCGTATGAAATCGGAAGATATACTTAATTTTAATCCTGATGTTATTGGTGTTTTTTTTAAGAAACTTGAAGACACTATTTATTTGTACACTAATTTTTATTTTCCCAAATTGGCAGCGGCAAAAGTAAAAGTAAAAGTATATGCGGCGGCTTTTCGACCGCAAAGTAAGTTGTTTGATGTTGTGTTGACGAGTCCGCCTTACGGAGACAGCCGGACGACTGTGGCTTACGGACAATTTTCAACATTTTCCAATGAATGGTTTGGAATCAAAAACGCACGAAAAATAGATCAAATGCTTATGGGCGGAGGAAAAAGCGGATATATTATTTCAGAAGGACTTATTGCTGACGATGTTACACAAATCGCTAAAATCGACTATAAAAGAGCGTTAGATGTTTCCGCATTTTACAATGACTTAAAATACTCGATACAAAAAGTTGCGGAGAGTGTAAATAAATACGGCAAAGTGATTTATGTTGTTGGAAACAGAACGGTCAAACAAGTCTTACTTCCAACTGACCAATTTATTGCCGAAAAATTTGAAGAGAACGGCTTCAAACACCTTATCACTTATGAACGCGCCATCAGTAATAAAGCCATGCCGAGTAAAAATTCCCCGACCAATGAATGCGGAAAAACAATGAATACTATGTTATACGAATATATTGTTGTTTGTGAAAAGATAAAATAAAATAATGTAAAATAACATATAAAAACCAATCGCAAAGCGAACGGTAACCGGCAGCGCCGAAAACGCCGATAAAAAGATTGGGCTGTTGATAATATCGTACAACCGAGCGCAGGCAATTTCAGATTACAAACGAAATTTTTGAAGTAATCGAACAATGCCGATGCTTTGGTCCATTTAGGTGGGGCGTTGATGATGGAGGTGTTCTCCGTTTCAACAATCCATTACATTCACTATCCACTTTTAACAATTTGTTACACTTATGAAAAACTTGAGTCGATTGTTACTTCCCTTGTTTGCTTTCCTGTTGACCGGTTTATCGGTTTTTGGAAGCGAGGCTGATCTCAAAATTCCTGAAATGAGCGAAGGTACGTTTAAGTACCTTGGCGGGATGGACGGATTTACCGTTCTTGCGATTGGTTTGGTGTTCACACTGATTACGCTTGGAATCAGTTTGTACCTGTTTATTCAGGTTGCCAAGTTGCCGGTTCACAAGAAAATGTCTGATGTCGCCGACATCATTTTCAAAACGTGCAGTACCTATTTGTACAAACAAGGCGTGTTTCTTGTTTGTCTTTTCGGTTTCATTGCGGTTACTTATGCAATTTTTGTTTTTATTCAACCGCACGAAAAACCGGTATCGTTTTTGGAACAAATGTCGATATTGTTGCAAGTTCTTTGCTTTGCCGTTATCGGTATGCTTGGTTCCTATTCGGTTGCTTGGTACGGTATTCGGCTGAATACTTGGGCAAATTCCCGAACCGCTTTTGCTTCGTTACGCGGTAAAGCGTGGGATGTGGTCAATATTCCGTTACGTTCCGGTATGAGTGTTGGTTTATTCCTCATTTCGCTTGAACTCATTATCATGCTTTTGATTTTGTTGTTTGTTCCGCGCGAAACGGTTGGTCTTTGTTTTCTTGGTTTTGCTATCGGTGAATCGCTCGGAGCCAGTGCGTTACGTATTGCCGGCGGTATTTTCACTAAGATTGCCGACATTGCTTCCGACTTGATGAAAATTGTTTTCAAAGTCGGTGAAGACGATCCGCGTAACCCCGGCGTGATTGCCGACTGCACCGGTGATAACGCCGGAGACAGTGTTGGTCCGACCGCAGACGGTTTTGAAACTTATGGTGTTACCGGAGTTGCTCTCATCTCATTTATCGTTCTTGCCATTCCAGATATTGCGTTACAAGCGCAATTGATCACATGGATTTTCACGATGCGTGTTTTGATGGGTTGCCTTTCCGGTTGCGCTTATTTCATCAATCAGTCGGTTTCCGAAAAGAAATATGCCGACAAAGCAAAGTTCGATTTTGAAGAACCGTTGACCTCTCTCATTTGGATTGCCGCGGTTCTTTGTATTGTAACATCATTCCTGTTGAGCGGTTTAATGCTCTTTGATTTACCGAATGGAGCATGGTACAAACTGGCAGGAATTATCACTTGCGGAACACTTGCCGCTGTGTTGATTCCAGAGTTTACGAAAATCTTTACGAGTTCCAAATCGAAACATGTTCAGGAAATCGTTACGGCGTCCCGTGAAGGCGGACCGTCGCTGAATATTTTGTCCGGTATTATCGCCGGTAATTTCAGTGCGTTTTGGACGGGCGGTTTGATTGCCGCGTTGATGGCGGTGGCTTATGCGATTTCGCTTTGCGGATTAACCGATCCGCAAATTCTTGGAGAATACGCCGCAATCTTTGCGTTTGGTTTGGTTGCGTTTGGTTTTCTTGGTATGGGACCGGTAACTATTGCCGTTGACAGTTACGGACCTGTTACAGATAATGCCCAATCAATTTTTGAACTGTCGCAAATCGAATCGGTTCCCGGCATCAAAGAGGAATTGAAACAAGATTATGGTTTCGATGTTGATTTTGAACACAGTAAATGGTGTCTTGAAGCCAACGACGGAGCCGGTAACACCTTCAAAGCAACCGCAAAACCGGTGTTAATTGGAACCGCGGTTGCCGGAGCAACAACGATGATTTTTGCAATCATTTTGATGCTCAGCAAACTCGGCGTGTTGAGTCTTGCTCTGACCCAGGCTCCGGTGGTTCTCGGTTTGATTTGCGGAGGAGCGGTAATCTTTTGGTTCAGCGGCGCTGCCTCGCAAGCGGTAACAACCGGCGCTTATGAAGCGGTCGAGTTTATTAAAAAGAACTTCGATATGAACAAAACCGAAGCAGATATTAACGATGCAAAAACGGTTGTGGCTATTTGTACGCGGTACGCTCAAAAGGGAATGTGGAATATTTTCCTTGCGTTAATTTCATTGACGTTGGCGTTTGCGTTCATTGATCCGAACTTTTTCGTTGCCTATCTTATTTCGATAGCGATTTTCGGATTGTTCCAAGCGATTTACATGGCAAACGCCGGCGGTTCGTGGGACAACGCCAAAAAAGTTGTCGAGGTTGATTTAAGAGAAAAAGGCACTGAACTTCACGCTGCTGCTGTTATCGGTGACACGGTCGGCGATCCTTTCAAAGATACTTCGTCGGTCGCATTGAATCCGATCATTAAGTTTTCAACACTGTTCGGACTTCTTGCAACAGAAATTGCGATTGCGATGAAGTATTCGGAAGAGGCAACGGAAGGAGCAGCAGCAATTGCACAGACCGCAGCCGGAAATAGTGTTTACGCTGGTCCGTATGCGGGAATGACCGGAGTGATTTCGGTTGCATTCCTTGCGGTTGGTTTGTACTTTGTCTGGCGTTCGTTCTACAAGATGCGGATTCCGGTAAAA
>JAIRLW010000602.1 GCA_031259095.1 Planctomycetaceae bacterium
TGCCGATAATCGCAATCACCACAAGAAGTTCAACCAATGTAAAGCCGAACCGTGAAGAACGAGCAAAAGATAAGAATTTTGTTGAAGAACCGTTGAAAAAACAACACTTTCCACTCTCAATTCTTTCCTATTCTCTACATCTAGCCCCCCCCCCCCTGTCTTGCCCATTTTAACATTTTAATTTTCGCAAAAAATACTGCAAAAAAACCGACGACACCTCTCACTAAATTTTCCATTGTCATTCTCCTTATTTTCTAAGGTTTTACTAAAATCATTGCGATTCGCTTACCGCAAACAAACGGTAAAAAAACAGATCGCAATCGACATAGATTCACAGTTTACAACGAACAAGAATAATTGTCAAGCGGGAAAATTTCTTTTTTACAGATTTCCGAAAAATTGTTCAGATTCTTTTGGAATTTAGAGGAATGTAATCATAAAAACAGAAAAAAGAATAGTGAGGGAATTTCCATATCTCTTTAAATTTTAGGGACATGTGGGACGATAGGGACAGTGGAAAGAATCTTTCTAAAGACTTGGGCGATTAAAATGAAGTAATGTTTCATCGGCATTTTTCCTGCAAACTATCTCTTTGCCCTCTTTTTATGTTCACCACAAAAAACACGAATGGGATTGCTCCTCGTATCAGTTATCAACTCAAGCGGTTTGTTTTATTTCGAAAAATTTCGTAACGCAACAGCCATCAGTAATTTAATTCGGTTTAATTGATTGACTTCAGTTGAACCGGGATCATAGTCGATTGTGGTGATATTTGCCTGAGTGTAACGTGAACGTAATTCCTTTAACACGCCTTTGCCGGTAACATGATTGGGCAAACAACCAAAAGGTTGGACACAAACAATATTGGGAACATTTTCTTCAATTAGTTCAACCATTTCGGCTGTCAGAAGCCAGCCCTCGCCGGTGTGATTGCAGGTGGAAACAATCGGTTCGGCTAACTGAATCAGATGACGAATCGTTCCCATCGGAACAAAGCGGCGGCTCTTTTGGAGAATGTTTCGGATTTTATCCCGTTGCCGTTCAATAAGCCACGCTCCGGCAGAACTCTTCAAGCCGGCAAAAAAAGGAACATGTGCATATCGTTTTCGTTGTTCATCCGACTTCAAACAGTATAACATAAAATCAAGAATATTCGGAACAACAACTTCGCCGCCTTCCTGTTCAATCAACGCAATCAAATGATTGTTGGTTCCGGGATGATATTTGACAAGAATTTCTCCGACAATTCCCACTCGCGGTCGAGTTTGTTCTTCGTTGAGTTCCAGAACATCAAAATCATGGACAATTTGAGCGGCAACATCCGCAACACAATGTTTTTTGTTACCAAGTATTTCCTGCCGCAATCGTGCAATCCAACGCTCAACCAACACCTTGGTCGATCCTTGAATTATTTCATAAGGGCGGCAACGATTAGAAAGCGTTAACAGTAAATCGCCGTACAAAAATGCAAGAAACATTTTTTTCAACATTTTGAAGGCGACGTTAATTCCTTTAGTGTTACCGTTGGCAATATCAACACTGAACGGAATAATCGGAACATGATGAAAACCTGCTTTAGCGGCGGCAATTTTCAGGAAAGTGGCGTAATTTGTTGATCGGCAGCCTCCGCAAGTTTGTGAAATCATTAACGCGGTTCGATCAGGATCATAGTTACCGGATTTCATCGCCTGAATGAGTTGCCCGACAACAACGATGGCTGGGTAACAAACGTCGTTGTTGACATACCGTAACCCTTCCTCAATAGCGTTACGATCAACGTCCGGCAAGATTTCGAAACGATAACCATGGTTTTCAAAAACCGCTTGCATCAACGCAAAATGAATCGGAGCCATCTGAGGACAAAGAATCGTGCGAATTTCCTTGTCCTGCACCGTAAATTCCGGCGACCGACACGGTCGTTTAATGGTAAGAGGATCGATAAGAGTTGACATGAATTCTGACAAATTGAGTAATCAATTTCAATAGAAAATAGAATCAAGCAAACGGTTACAACGAATTTTTATCATCGTTGATAATAAGGATAGTAATTTAGCAGAACCGTCAAGAAATGTCAAGAGAAAACCTTTTTAAAGTAACCTGTGTGGGCAAACGGAAATGTAATTGTCTATTTATTAACCACAGAGAAAGCCGCAAGAGAAGCCGCAGATGACGCAGATTTTCGCCAATGTTCTGTTTTTTATCGACCCTATTATTTATTACTCCTTTTTTAAAAAGACAAAACAAACAAAAAAGTGCAATAAAAATTTGTAATATTGCGGCGGAATGTTCAATTCCGATTTTTAACTACGAAAGACGCGATTTTAACTACGAAAGACGCGAATAGACACGAAAATTATTTTTCAAATCGTTCCTTGTGTTTAAGAATTTGGCGTCATACGGCGTCCCACTTGTTCGGAAACACAAGGAAAGATTTTCGTGAACATTCGTGTTTTTCGCGGTGAAAATAAAAAGACGGACGGAGCGGTGGACGGCAAAAACTAGACCCAAAATGGTCTTGTATAAGGTGTAGGATTTGAACGTACAAGGAATTGATTGACCATTTTCAATCGACATCAAATTTTAGTTTAATTGTTCGGAG
>JAIRLW010000618.1 GCA_031259095.1 Planctomycetaceae bacterium
ATCACCACCGCCAACGATTCCGGTTTTCGCCGTTCAATGGAATGGGTTCGAACTTTAATTTCTCTCGAAATTGTTTCTGTCAGTGATGTAAAAATCGGTATCCGAACCATTTTATTTCAGCACTTTCCATAGACTCGTTTACATGGGAACATCTCAGAACAACAGACGGAATGCCTTCTAACTCATCTCGTCAACCCAACCGTTATTCTTTCACGGTTGGGAAAGTTTATGAAATATCAATTTTTATGTCAAGAGCAGTTTTTCAGAGGTTTCCATGAATTTTTAGAGATTCCCGAATTAATTTTTAGAGATTCCCGAATTAAAAGGTAACTGTCTATTGTGATAATTGTTTTCGTAGTGATAAACGGTGTTTTTCATAAAGGCCCTTTCAGGGCTAAAATGATGATTTCGCAATACCTGAACAAAAATGACAAACGAGACAACTACATTCAAAAGGTTCTTGCGATTTCTTCCATTTTGTACGTTTCGAGAATATCGCCTTCTTTCAGGTCGTTGAAACCTTTAAGTTTCATCCCGCATTCGTAACCTTCGCGCACTTCTTTGACGTCATTTTTTTCACGTTTAAGCGAGTCAAGCGGATATTCGCCGACAATCCGGCTGTCCCGAATAATCCGAACCCGGCAATCCCGCTCAATTGTTCCGGCAACCACCCGACATCCGGCAATCGTTCCAAGACGACTAATCATAAACACACGTTGCACCAATGCCCGTCCCAATTCCTTAACCTGTTCCACAGGTTTGAGCATTCCCTCCAACGCCTTTTTAATATCGTCCGTTAAATTGTAAATAATATCGTAACGCCGTATCTGGATTTTTTTCCGGTCTGCCAAAATACGGGCGTTTTCGTCGGGGACGACATTGAAACCAACAATAATTGCATCCGACGCATCCGCCAGTTGAACATCCGCTTCCGAAATTCCGCCAACCGTTGCTTGCAAAATTTTGATCTTAACTTCAGGATGTTCCAGTTTACCCAGTTCTTTCCGAATCGCCTCGATAGAACCGCGAACATCAGCACGAATAATCACATTAAGCGTTTGAACTGTTTGTGCAGAGTTGATCCGTTGGAACAACGTTTCCAGCGTCACATGAGACTGAATATCCGCCAGTATATTTTTCCGTTCTTCGTCCAATCGTTGTTCCGCAATAGTTCGGGCGTCCGAAATATCATCCAAAACGCAAAATTTACTTCCGGCGCTCGGAGCCGTGTTGAGACCGACTAACTGAACAGGCGTACTAGGCGTCGCTTTATTGATTATTTTTTTCGTGTCCAGCGTATCGTACATCGCCTTGACACGACCATAAGCAGTACCGCAAAGAACAACATCGCCGGTTCGTAACGTTCCGTTCTGAATCAGTATTTTACAAATAACTCCTTGACCTGATTGAAGTTCCGCTTCCAACGCCACACCAAGTGCAGGACGATTCGGATTGGCTTTAAGTTCATGGAATTCCGCAACCACCTGAATTGTTTCAAGTAATTTGTCCACGCCTAAACCGGTCAAACCGCTGCATCGAATCACTTCAACATCGCCGCCCCATTCGCTCGGCATTAACTCGTGAACGACAAGTTCTTGAATAACACGGTCGGGATTAACGCCGGATAAATCCATTTTGTTTAACGCAACAATAATCGGGACGCCTGCCGCTTTCGCATGAGAAATCGCTTCTTCCGTCTGCGGCATCACTCCATCATCCGCCGCAACAACCAGAACAACAATATCTGTACAATTTGCGCCGCGCGCCCGCATTTCCGTAAACGCTTCATGCCCCGGCGTGTCAACAAACGTAATATCCTCGCCGTTTTCCATTTTGACCCGATATGCCCGAATATGTTGCGTAATACCGCCTTTTTCGCCGGAAACAACATTTAAATGAAGAATATGATCAAGCAACGTTGTTTTGCCATGATCAACGTGCCCCAATACTGTTACAACCGGAGGACGCGGTTTCAGTGTTTCAGGTTGGTCTTTTTCCTCAAACAACGACGAAACCAATCGATCTTCCAGTGAAATTTGGTCGCGCACGGACAATCGTATTTCAAACGCTTCTGCCAAAAGTTCCGCAGATTCTCGGTCTAATTGCGAATTAATCATCATGGGAGTTCCCATCTCAAGGAGTTTCTTTATCACTACGGGAACAGAAAAGCCTGTTTGTTCGGCAAATTGTTTAACTGAACAGGGAAGTTGGATCACAATATCTGTTTTTCTCGGCGCAGCCGTACTCACCGCATGTCCGCGATTACGCTGACGTTTGAGTTGACGCGGAATAATGGCAACTTCTTCTTCATAATCATTTCGATTATTGCGCCGTGTCGCGCCGCTTCGTCGTTTCTTCTTTGTCTCTTCTATCAAAGGAGTTGGAGTTTCGTCCACTTCTCCCCGATGATGAGGTTGTTGATTACGTCCAGCTTTTCCAGAACGTTCCTCATGATGAGTTTGAGTTTCGGGTTGTTGGGAGAAAGAACCTTTCTTGCCTTTTCCTTTTTTTCCTTTGTTGAATTCCTTCGCTTTACGTTCTTCTTCCTTCTTGCGCTGACGCTCTTCGTGTTTCCGAATGTGATTTTCAAGTTCTTTTGAAGTTCCTGTCGTAATAACGCTACGAATAACGTCTTTCGGCAAAACCATATCCGGTTTTTGCGGCGTAGGATCTTTTTGTTTTGGTGTTTTTGGCGTCGGAGCTTTCGGAACAGGCGCAATTCGGATGGAAGGACCGGTTGGTTTCGACAACGGCGCACGGGATGGTTTATGATCGTCCGGATTTTTTCGTAACGCATCAAGATTCGGAATCTTATCGGTAAAATTACGCATCGGTCCCCGATAGTCGTTACGACGTGTCGCCTCCGCATGACCCGGTTCGGAAAGTCCGGTGGTGATCGGCGGCGCAGTTTCCGTCTTTCTCAAAAAGGCATTCAACGGTGTTGATTTTTTCGGTGTTCCGTCTTTGTGGTCTGTTCCGTCCTTGCGGTCTGATGGAGGCAACGCAATTCGACCAATCGGAGGAGGAGTCGTAAAAGACGGCAATGATCTATTGACTGGATTATTTAAAGAATCTTTTTCCGGTAACTTTTTCGCTGAAGAATCTTTTTTCGGTAAATGTTTCGGCGAAAAACCTTTGTCCGGTAAATGTTTTGACGAAGAACCTTTATCCGATAAATGTTTTGACGAAGAACCTTTATCCGGTAACTGTTTTGACGAAGAACCTTTATCCGGTAACTGTTTTGACGAAGAACCTTTGTCCGGTAACTGTTTTGGCGAAGAACCTTTGTCCGGTAATTGTTTTGGCGAAGAACCTGTTTCCGGTAACTGTTTT
>JAIRLW010000003.1 GCA_031259095.1 Planctomycetaceae bacterium
ATTTTGACAAAAATTCTCACGGGAAAAATCAAAACTCACATTGATTTTTTTTCATCCAACATTATATTAATTTCTGCCTTCATGGCATTCCTCCGTTTTAGTGGGTGGTAAGTGGTTTACAGCACTACCATTACTATCCCACAAAACGAGGTTTTGTAAAATACCAATTCCAAAAAATCATATATCAAAAAATTACCTAAATTACCTAGACATACGTAGAGTCAAAGTTACACCCAACTACAGAAACATTTGTTCGCAATGTTTTGAGTTACAAAAATAAAAACCGAATTTTAAAGTGCAATGTGTATATTCACTATTCACTCATAACTATTAACTCTTAACGTTATTTTACTTCGTCCAATTTGACCCAACGTTTTTCGTTTGCGGCGACGAGTGCGGCTTCGAGAACACGTTGAGTTTGGTAAGCGTCGTTGAAATCGGGAAGCGGAACGGTTGGCGTTTTGCCTGCTAATTTCAGCAAGATGTCGTAAGCCATGCTCGTAAATCCGTGTTCGTAACCGATCAAATGCGCATCGGGCCAATAATTCGCAACGTAAGGATGCGAACCGCCGTGAGTGCACATAATTGTTGTCCAACCTTGTACTTCACGCGGTCGTGTGGCGTCGTAATATTGCAGATGGTTCATGTCTTCAAAATTGAATTTTAACGAACCTTTTGTACCGTTAATTTCAAAACCGTTGAGGTTTTGGTTTCCGGTTGCTTGCCGTGCGGCTTCGTAAGAACCGACCGCTCCGTTGTTGTACTTGACAAGAAACAACACGGTATCGTCAACAGTAACATCGCCTAATTTTGTACTTCCGGTTTCTTCTTTCATGTACCGCATTTTTTCGTCGGTAACAATTCCTCCGCCGGAATCTTGTTCGATAATTTTTCGTTTCTTAACGAAAGTTTCTGCAACTGCGCCGCAAATGGCGTCGATTTCAAGTCCAGAGACAAATTTTGTCATATCGACAATATGGGCGTTCAAATCGCCGTGGGATCCTGAACCGGCGAGTTCTTTTTTGAAACGCCATGCAAACGGCACCGATTCGTCTGCCCAATCTTGAAGATAAACGGCGCGGATATGCCTAATTTCGCCGACGGCGCCTTGTTTAACGAGTTGGTGGGCGAAAGCGACGGCGGGAGCACGGCGGTAAACGAACCAAACAAAGGTATCTACATTTGCTTTTTTGGCGGCTTCTGCCATATCTCGTGCATCGGCTAAGGTACCGGAAATGGGTTTTTCGCAAGCGCAAGGTTTACCAGCCGCAACCGCTGCTTTCGCGGGAGGTGCGTGCATAAAGTTAGGTGTTACAATGTCAACTAGACCGATTTCCGGCGATTTGACGAGAGATTCCCAGTTGGTGGAAGAGTGTTGCCAACCCCATTTTTGGGCGAACAGATGCGGTTTTTCTGCTTCCATTCCGTAAACGGTGTGAAGCACGGAATTGATTGGCGGGTCGAAGAATTTGTTCACTTGACACCAAGCATTGGAGTGTGAACGTCCCATGAAACCTTGACCAATCATTGCTACGTTAAGTGTGTTTGTCATAAATACTTCTCCTTCATTGGAATTACCAAAAGTGAAACTGAAACTAAAACTGAATGAAACTTCCGTAACTGTTCACACTAAATATAATATTTAGATAACTTCTAAAAACTTCGACTGAAATCGACCGAAATCAATTTTAGTCGGATTTAATCGATCAAAAAACAAGTTTTTAGAAATTGCCTTTACCTATTCACCAAAAATTCTCTAACCTTTGACAAATGTTGTGTGCGCGGTTACGACTTTCAAAACTAAATTCGTTATCGAAACGGACTTTTAAACGCTTGCCGTATGAACATGGCAATCAGTTAAAAACAATAGTTCAATAGTTTATCGAATTCCCGACGCCATTTCAAGCGCCTGCCAAAATAAGAACAACCATTTTAACAACAAAGTTTTTAATGATAAGAATTCTGTTTAAAAATCATTGTCCCTTTGTCTCTTAAGTACTATTTTAGGGACATAAGGGACATTAGAGACAAATTGGGACAAATAATGCTGGGATTAAAAAATATATTTTTAGAGGTTCCCTAATTTGCAATCTGCGATCATCAATCGGCAATTTACGAGAGTCGGGTTTTATAGTCTTCGTAATGAAATTCCCGAATGATTTGGATCGTTCCGTCCGGCGTGTCGCTGTCGCAGGAAACAATCGAAGGTAATTTAAGACCGTTGAACATGGTATTTTTGCAGATCGTGTATTGAGCCATGTCTGCAAAAATAACCCGATCGCCGGCTTTGAGAGGTTTTTTGAACAAATATTCACCAATAATATCGCCGGATAAACAGGTTTTGCTGCCGATAATATATTTGTAACGTCCTTCTTCCAACGGCATATCGGTATCCGTCGATTCCAGAACACGACGCGCTTTGAGAATTTCCGGCGTGTAAGGCATTTCCAGCACATCCGGCATGTGCGCTGCGGCGGAAGTGTCCAATATCGCTACATCAATACTGGTTGGATTTTCAATAACATCCAGAACCGACGCCACCAAATAACCGGTATTCAGTACATGAGATTCGCCGGGTTCAAGAAAAATATCAATATCATATTTGTTCTTAAAATTATTGATAATATCGCACAAACCATCAATATCGTAACCTTTTCGTGTAATATGATGTCCGCCGCCAAAATTGATCCATTTGATTTTTTTAAGAAATTTATCGAAACGTTCTTCAACAAGTTCAAGTGTGCGGAATAAAACGTCGGAGCCTTGCTGACACATCGTATGAAAGTGTAACCCGTCGATACCGCGAAGCGAAATCTCTTGTAACACTTCGGCTCGCATCCCAAAACGTGAACGGTTGGTACAAGGATTGTACATCTCCATTTGAACTTCGGAATATTCAGGATTGATTCGGAAACCACAATGGATTTTTCGTTCGGTTCGTTTAATGATATGTTTAAAACGCTCAAACTGGTTGGCGGAATTGAAAACAAGATAATCAATTAACGGAAGAACCGCTTCCAGTTCTGTTTCAGAATAAGCAGGAGAATACATTTGGATAATTTTACCAAATTCTTCTTTCCCAAGAAAAACTTCATTGACGCTGCTTGCGGCAACACCCGCAAGATACGGCGCCATATCTTTGAAAATACTCCATGTCGAAAACGCTTTCATTGCAAGCAAAATTTTACAGCCGGTTCGTTTTTGTACATCGGCGTGAATTTCCATATTCCGGCGAATTGCCGCTCGGTCAATCATGTAATATGGCGTTGCAAGATTAACGGAAGTGTAATCAAAAGTCTGTTCCATGTTTAATAATTAATATTGTTAGAGTATTGAACGGAGCAGCCGTTGCGGGACTTGGAATTGCTGTTGGAATTGCCGACAGACCGTTACAATTTTAATCATCGTCGGCTGGTTCCTGAAAGAGCGTTTCGAGGATTCGGGTGTTTCTTTCAATTGTTAAAATGGCGCGTTGCGTTTCCACTCCGTCGCTTCCTTCCGCTTCTAAGGGAAAAACGTGACGTTTTTCAGGTAAAGCGAAACGAATACCGAATGAACCGTCGGGTTGAACTTTAATAGGTTCATTCCGAATCGTTACCTGAACGCTTGGGTCTGTTTTACCGTGTACAATAATATCGACGTCAATATTAAAAAGAAAATTACGCCGTGTTTTTTCTGAAGCTAAATTTTGATGTTGGACGGCACGGTAACGTGAGAGGAGTGGAGCGGACATTGGACGATGTAATTGTTCCTCGAATACTTTTTTCAGTTCTTGATTATTGCTGTCGCCGCCGCTCAGTTTGTAGATTCGTCCCAAGTCTTCCGCCACACCACGCCAATTCCCGTCAAGATTATCCAACTCATCGATCACTTGTTGCTGCGGAGTTTCAACAGAATTACTGGAAACAAGCGAATAAAACTTTTTTTCTCTTGTGAGATAACCAATTTCAATTTGAAATGCCGAAGGAGGATCAACCACGTTCAAATACCAATTATTAACGCCGCCATGAATCAAAACATCGCGGACAATATTACGTTTGGGTGGACTTGTTCCGTCTGATTCGATCCGGAAAAGTCGGATAATCGGCAATGCGGTATGCCAAAACATCCCCAAAACAACTTTGGCACGTTCTATTGTTCTCGTGGTTATTTCCCAATAAGCGTGAAGCCAGAAAGAATCCCGAACCAGTAAAACAAGCCGATCCGCACGATTTTCATCGGCATGAGTGCTAATATCACGTCGGAGTTTCTTCTTGCGGAACTGCGACGATAAACTCGCCTTCTTAGGTTCAACCGCCACTAAAACAGTGTTTGGTTTGCGCGAAACTTCCTTTTTGGGATCAACCTTTTTATTTTCGGCTTTTTTATTTTCAGAGTTTTTTATTTCTATAACTTTGTTTTCCGTTTTCTTATGTTCCGTAATCTTATTTTCGGTAATTTTGCTTTCCGCAGTTTTATTTTCGATAGTTTTATTTTTAGCAGTTTTATTTTCGGTAGTTTTGTTTTCGGCTGTGTGGGCGATGTGTTTATTGGGAGAAATTTTGTGAGGCGGAGAAAATGATTTTTTTTCTTCGGATTTTCTTTTTTCTTTGGATTTTCTCTTTTCTTCAATAATCACCATTTTCTTTTTAACGTTGTGTTTTTTACTCTCACTCTCTTCGATTTTCTTTTTGTGTGAAGGCGAAGAAATAGTTGATTTGAAAGTTGCCGTTTTATTTTGTTTGGCAAGTCGTTTGCGAACGAGTTCACGTCCTAATTTAGTGCGTGCTTTTAGCGTCAAGGCATTGACAAGTTCCTCTTTACGCATAGTGTGCCAACTAGAAATGGCAAGCTCTTTTGCAAGCGTTCCAAGTTCTTTGGCGGTCAATAAATTAAGTTCTTTCGAAAGTGCCACAATGATCTCCGCTTGATTGTTGATAAAGTTGGTTGGATTGATAACCTGTTTTATTATATGCTAAAATAGGCTAACTGGCTATAAAATCCAGATAGACAAAATAGTCAACATAAACATTATACGCCAACTAAGGACTTTAAAAATTTAATTTTCATACTATACCAGAAAAATAAAAAACGACAAGCCCCAAATCATCCTAAGAAATCATCATTTTGTCTTTTCATAGATGGAAATTTCTCAAACTACTTTTTCCTAGGGCGTGTTGACACTAA
>JAIRLW010000027.1 GCA_031259095.1 Planctomycetaceae bacterium
GGAGGAACTTAACCCCACCCCGTTGGGGTGGGCTATAATCTTGACGCCCCTATCGGGGCTAATGTAAAAAACAAAAAATATTTCAAAAAGTAGTTTGTTATTTTAGGAAAGTGCAACTAAAATCAATTATTTTATCTTGTAAGGACTTGAGTTTTGAAAACAAATGGGTAATTTAAAATAGTTAGGTAAAATTGGGAATTATTCAAATTACTAAAATAATATGTCCCTAATGTCCCGCATATCCTTTTTAATTTTAGGGACATGTGGGACATTAGGGACAATAGAGATTGATAATCTTCATTTTAGCATTTAAAATTTTATAATTAAAAAAATGAGTAAACAATTGCGTCGTCTTTTGGCATTGATGAAAAAGGAGACGTTACAAGTCTGGCGTGATCCGAGTTGTATTTTGATTGCGTTTGTGTTACCGATGATTCTTTTATTTATTTTTGGGTTTGGTTTGTCGCTGGACGCAAAACATGTCAAAGTCGCTTTTGTTACGGAAGAATATTCGCCGATCATCGGTTCACTCTGGAGTTCTTTTCAGGCGTCGGAGTATATTGATTCGATTTATTACGAAAACCTCCGCAATGCCGAAGAAGACCTTGTCAATAACCGTATCATGGGCGTCATCGTTTTGAAAAATAATTTCGCAAAACAATTGCTCGCGTCTGAAAGTTGCGAAATTCAACTGATCACCGATGGAAGCCAAACCAATACAGCGGAAATTCTCAACAATTATGTTACCGGTATTGTTTTTCAATGGCGAACACAACAAGGACAGGATCGCGGAATCAGAACACCGATTGCCGTTGAATTAAGGCAACGTATTTTGTTCAATCCTGAACTGAAATCATGTAACGCTTTAATTCCCGGTTCGATTGCTATTATCACGGCAATTATTGGAACATTGCTCACGTCGCTTATTGTTGCGCGGGAATGGGAACGCGGAACAATGGAAGCAATGCTCGCGACGCCCATAAGACCGAAAGATATGATTCTCGGTAAACTTATTCCGTATTATGTTCTTGGGGTAATATCGACGGTCGTGTGTTTGTTGTTTTCGATTTTTTTGTTTCGCACACCGTTTCGCGGTTCTATCGGGGCAATGTTTCTTGTTTCGACGATGTTTATTCTGGCTTCGCTGGCGTTGGGATTTCTCATTTCAACACTGACAAAGAATCAATATCAGGCGTCAGTCTTGGCATTTATGTTCACTTTTCTGCCGAACACAACACTTTCAGGGGCGGTGTTTGAAATCAATTCCATGCCGTTACCGATTCGAATAGTAACCTATATTTTTCCCGCCCGATATTACGTAACATGTTTACAAACAATATTCATGACCGGCGACGTCTGGCCACTTTTCCTGCCGAACCTCGCGGTTATGGCGTTTATCACGATGCTTCTGTTTGCCATAACAATTATCAAAACGCCCAAACGATTACAATAAATTAAATCATGTTGATCCGGCTCTATCATCTTATTATTAAAGAATTACTGATATCGATTCGCGATCCGCAGTCGCGGCTTGCTCTGATTGTACCGCCTCTCTTGCAGATTTTTATTCTTTCGTTTACGATAACGCTGGAGGTTAAAAATGCTCCTTTCGGCGTCTATAACAAAGATTTCGGAATAGAAGGATATTCGTTGATCAAACGTTTTGAACATTCGCCGTTGGTTTCGAAAATCGTTACCGTTTCAAGTCAGAATGAAATTGAACCGCTTCTTGATCGGCAAAAGGTGTTAGGAATTATTGTTATACCGCAGGATTTTTCAAAACAACTTTATTCGCGGCAAACCGTGCAAGTTCAGATATTGCTTGACGGACGGCGAACCAATGCGGCTCAGATTGCCGGCGGTTACGCAACAAAAATCGTCAACTCGTTTGTCGGGGAGTTCGCAGAAAATCAAACCGGTATTGCTGTTGTTACGCGAAATTGGTTCAATGTCAATCTCGATCCGCTCAAAACAACGGTTCCGTCATTAGTGTGCGTGTTGGCAACGATTCTCGGCGTGCTGATTGCCAGCCTTTCGATTGCGCGGGAACGGGAAACAGGAACATTCGAGCAACTTCTTATTTCACCGCTAACACCGTTTGAAATTTTAGTCGGCAAGGCAATTCCTGCCGTATTTCTTGCAACATGTTCCGCTGTGATGATGATCGGAATTGTAATTTTTATTCTTAATATTCCGCTTCGTGGTTCGTTCTGGCTTCTTATTTTGTCGATGGATTTGTTTTTATTTTCGGCGGTTGGCGCTGGGTTGTTTATTAGTTCCCTGTCCATGACGCAACAACAAGCAACTCTCGGAGTGATTCTGGTGTTACCGGCTTCGATCATGCTTTCGGGGTTCGTAACACCGGTCGAAAACATGCCGCAATGGATGCAACAAATAACCATTATCAATCCGGTTCGTTGGTATCTGGTGATTGTCAAGGGAATTTTTATGAAAGGGATGGAGCCGTCTGAAGTTGCCCTGAATTGTATTCCGCTGGTGATTCTTGCCGTCGTAACACTTTCCGCTGCGGCGGTTATGTTTAAACGCCGAATGGAGTAATTTTTTTTAATTGTTTCAGATTTTTTTGGGAAACAATGACCGGCAGGTAAACTCAAGGTAGGCGATCCCTTCTCCGAAGGGTCGCGCCGGTTGAGTTATTGTTGAGTTATTATTGATTCCAATCGGTTTGTTTTTCATAAGTATTCCCGATTTTACGAAGGGCATTGCCTGTTGGAATCAGTTGAGACTCAACCGGCGCGACCTTTCAGAGAAAGGATCGCCTACCTGATAATTGCCTACCGCGTCGAGAAGCGTCCCTACTAAAGGGCTGTTTTTAACCATGAAACGTATAACAACCCCCTAACTCATAAATTCTCTAAACTCGATAGATAATAATAGTCGATAATCTCAGATGATACTGTTTTATAGGCGGAAACGCAGACTTTGCGCAGTTTGTATGGATTGCCCGAATTAATGCCAAGTTGACAAGGAAGTCTCCCATGACTCAGAAATTGCTCTGGTTCACGTCAATCGTTGCTCTTTTAATGATCGTTGCAGCCGGATTTCGAACGGTAAACGCAACTGATTATCATATCGGAGTAGGGCAGCAATATGCCACACTGGAAGAGTTTCGTCTTGCCAGAGAAGCTCAAGGGTCATACACCGGTTCGAATGCTCATTTAATGGACGGCGATAGATTGATTCTGCATGAAGATGACCATTCTTTAACACAACAGCTTTATGTCGGTTACGATTCTTCGGTAACAGTATTGTCCAATGATGTTAATTTACCGCGAAGTATCAGCCCTGCTGCGAATGCAAGAACACGATTATTTTATCTGGATGGTTCCGGTAATCATTGGTCAAAAATTTATTTTGAAGGAATTAACAATATTTCCGGCGGATACAGCAGTTACGACGGCGGAGCAATCTATGCGTGGTGGCATAACGATATTTACTCCCTTGATGGGCAAGGCGTAACATTTCAGAACAATATTGCCAATGGAGTCGGAGGCGCGATTTATTATTGGGATGCTTTGAATTGCGATCTCACGGATTCCAATTTTATCGACAATAAAGCAACGGGTTCCGGCGGCGCTCTTTTTATCAATGCTTCCGGGACATTGGTCATGAGTGATACAACAAATATCACGTTAGGAGCAAGCGAAGGGAAAACATCGACGTTTTCAGGAAACCGTGATCAAGTTAGTCTTGATGCGAATAGAGATGTTATTCCCAATTCGGGAACACCCAACTCGATTGACTTTACAGGTTATTCTGGAAACAAAGTTAATCTCTTTATTAAAACGGCGGTAAATGGAGTTTTGGACATGCAAGACCCATTTCGAACCAATGCGTCCTCTTCTGGAGGAGGCTATAGCGTCAACATTGAAAAATCCGGTCCCGGAACATGGAAACTTGGCGGTAATTCCATTATTAACGGTTCCAATGGAACAACGGTTTCCATTCAGGAAGGAACGTTGGAACTTTATCAAGGAGCGTCTCTCAATGCGATTGGATATAACGATGAATTTAATGTTGCAAGAGACGCCAGAGTTCTCATTCATGGTGATAACACTATCACCGGAACCCGTGTTTTGTTTCAACCGGGAGCGTTTTTGACTTTCGATCTGTCCTATTATTTTCCGAACAATTATCCTGCTCCGGCACAAAATACCGGTATGCCAATGCTGAATTTGAGCGGCGCCACGCTTCAAGTGAGCGGAACACGAATTGATATTACCGGACTGCCCTATGACGTCCGGCGAAACGGAGATTATGTGTTGATTCAGGGAACATCGCCGCTGGAAATCGGCGATTTTAATCTTTGGATCGGTAACGCTAATATTGATGTGAGCGGTCGGGTCAGTGATCGATTCGGTTACAGCCTCGGTTACGGACGCAGCGGCGGCAAAATAATTGATACGCAATTAGTTCTCAGTATTAAAGAAACGGATAATACTATTTTGAGATGGGTAAGTTCCTTGTCAAACTATCAATGGAGTGTGATCGGTAAAAACTGGTCGCTTATTCGTGATGATTCGACCGATTCCTTTGTTCCCGGCGATACGGTACAATTTTTCGATTCCGGTTATCATACGATTGAATTACGTGAAACGGTTGCCATCGGACGTCATTCGGTTATAGAAAAAGCGACAGGTCAAACATGGTACGGCGAAGCCGGCGATAGGACAGGAATGCATGTTTCCGGCGATGGAAGTTGGACATTTAACGGTAACGGTTCTATTACCGACAACATGTTGACCGGTTCAGCCGCTTTACTTTTTGACGGCAGCGGAACGTTAACATTGGCAAACAGCGGAGGAAACACTTATTCCGGCGGAACAAATCTAGCCGGAACAGGAACGCTCAAAGCCTCGCAAGGAAACCAACTCGGACTGGGAAATATCAATTTTCTTAACAATAAAATCTCCGAACAAAACAAACTGCAAATTACCGGAACAACAACTCTTAATCAACAAATTGTTGCGGAAAACGGAAGCAATGGAATTATTACCGTTGATAATACGAAAAATTTAACGTTTCAACGAATTGCCGACGTCAACGAAAATATCGGCAGCGGAATTTATGTTAAAAACGGCGGTAAACTGGCGATTCAAGCGGTTCCGCAAGGTCGTTACGGAAATATTTTCTTTAACGGAAACGGAACGGTCAATGATGGAACTCTTCTTGAAAAAGGCGCAGCCGTTTATGTTGAAAACGGCGGTACGTTGCTTGCCGACAAGATTACAGTTTCAAAAAATAAAGTTCAAACCAACGGCGGAATTATTTACAACGAAGGAACAACAACAATTCAATCCGCAACATTTACTGAAAATATCGGCAGCGCGGCGAGCGCAGTCGGAAATTCCAATACAATAATTCGTGATTCAACCTTCACAAAAAATTTAACCGACGGAAACGGTGCGGCGGTTTATTATCAAGGGTCAAACGGCAATTCTTCTTCTTTGACGATTAGCGCAACCGCCAATAAAACAACAACATTTTCCGGCAACCTCGCCGACAGAGCCGTTAATGGCGGAATCGCTAATTCCATTTACCTCTCCGCGATCAATAACGGAACAGCAAATCTTATTATCGAAACAGAAAAAGATGCGGCAGCGGGAACAGAAGGCATTGTCAATATGCTTGATCCTATCTCAAGCGATAATACCGATTATCAATTAAACATTACAAAAACCGGCGGCGGAACATGGAAACTTGCCGACAATAACAACTTTGAAGCAAATAACGGAACAACTTTTCGAATTGCCGACGGAACGGTTGATTTGTATAAAACAGATGAAAACAATGGAATTAAAGCCGGAAATATTGAGATTACAAAAGGAACTTTTAATATTGAGACTGCCGGAAAATTGAATAGCCGCGGCGAAAATTCTGTTACCGCGCAAACAATCAATCTTGCCAACGGCGCAACATTAGGATTCGATTTGACCCATTCCGTATCAACAACGTCAAGCGAATTAACGCCTTCGCCCGCACTGTTAAATTTCAATGCCGGTACTCTGAACTTTAACGGAAGACAACAAATTGATCTTCTGGCGTTAAGTAAATACGCCAATGGATACGGTACGTTTAATCTGTTAGCATCGGACACAACGATGAACGCGAACGCGATGGATTTATTGTATCACGGTGAAAACATAACAGAACTTCGTCAACGAGTTGGAGAACTTTTAACAGCCGATAACGGAAAAACATTACAAGTTAAAATTTTCGATACAAATAATGGAGTCACAACATGGACAGGAAATACCGAAAATTTCCGATGGGACGCAACCTCAAAGAACTGGGATGGTAAAGGTAATATTGACGATTCGAAACAATTTTTGCACGGCGATACCGTCATCTTTACAAACGAAGGATCTGGAAAAGTTACAATTATTGACGGAGGAGTCGAAATTAAGGAAATGATCGTTGATAATTCTCCGGTTGGAGAAAAAAATAACGATTATGTTTTTACCGGAGGTTCCATTAAAGGAACAGATGATGATAAAGGATTATTCAAAACAGGTTCCGGTACAGTAACGTTTACACAAGAAAATACTTTTAAAGGCGGAACAATTATTGAAGGCGGAAAAGTTATTGCCAACAAAGTTTCCTCGCTTGGAACCGGTAACGTTGAATTTAGAAACAATAACACGGCTCTTGAATTTAATCTCGACGGACAAGAAAACGGAGTTTTTGCACAAAAAATCAGCGGTCAAGGCGCCTTGATTAAATCGGGAGGCAGTTCTTTAACGTTGAAAAATGCGAACAATACTTACAGCGGCGGAACAATCATTTTAGGAGGAACGTTGATTGCCGAAGGATTGAATACGCTGGGTTCCGGGAATATTGTTACTGGAATCAATGCAAATCAGTACGGAACGTTTATTCTTAATTTGACGCAACAGGAAACGTTGACCAAAACGATTTCCGGTACAGGATCATTTCAAACAACCGGAACCGGAACATTGACCTTAACTCAAGTAAACGATTATTCCGGCGATACAATCATTGGAAACGGTACGACCATTGTTGCGAAAAATATTAATTCGCTTGGAACCGGAGAAAATATTCGAAACGATGGAACCCTCATTCTGGATTTAGCGTCCGACGGAACGCTGGATCAAACAATAATCGGAAACGGAAATCTTGAAAAAAGAGGAAACGGTCTTTTGGAATGGACTCAAACGAATACATCGGAATTGACGAAATCAAGTACCTTTTACGGCAAAACAACATTGTCGGCAGGAACGCTTCGTTTGATAAACGAATTGACGCTGCAAAATAGTTTGCTGGATTATCAGAACGGAAACTTGGATATTGGAACGTTAAAAAATCTCAAACTTGGCGGAATTGCCGGAACACAAGATTTGTCCTTGAATAACCAATCAAGGCAGCCGATTGATTTAACTCTTAACGTCGCAAGTAATCAGGAAAATCCAAGATACGGCGGAAATATCACCGGATCGGGAAGCGTAACGAAAACAGGATCGGGAACACAAATTTTCGCCGGTCAAAATACTTATTCCGGCGGAACGGTCATTGATGACGGACGACTTGTTTCGATTGGAGTTGCCGGTTTGGGAACAGACGGCGTTGTTAATAACGCCGAATTGGAATTTAATATTTATAACGGTAAAGAAGAAACGTACGAAAAACAAATTACCGGTACAGGTTCACTGTGGAAAAGCGGTTCCGGTACCTTAAAACTGATTGGCGAAAATGATTATCAGGGCGATACGATTATTGAAAACGGACAAATTGCCGTTTCATCAATCAATTCGCTTGGAAACGGTTCCATTTTTATGCGAAACGAAAATGCGTCGTTGTTGTTCGATCTTGACGAAGACACAACTTTTTTGAAACAAATTAACGGAACGGGTTCGTTTTATAAAGCCGGAACCGGAGCATTAACGTTTGAACAAGATGTGAATATTGCCGGTACAACTTATGTTCAAGCCGGAACACTGTTTGTCAATGCCCAAGCAACTTCGGCAATCACCGTTTTTGACGGCGCAACGCTTGGCGGAAGAGGCGTTGTCAATAATGACGTTAGATTCAAAAACGGTTCTTCACATAGTATCGGACAAAAAGAAAACGCAAAACTAACCGCGTTCACCGCAAAGAATATCATTTACGAAAATAATTCGACTGTTTATATCAAGGTTGGCAAAAACGGCAGCGATCAGGTGATTGCAAAAGACGGATTCAATTTCGCCAAAGGCGGCGGTTCGGTTAATGTTGTTCTGCTCAATCTCGGTCTTGATGATTTTGATCCTGAAACAACCGTTTCGCCAACCGATTACACTATTTTTGTTGCAGACGGAGGAAAATTACTGCTCAACGGAACATCTATCGGTAACACCGAAAGTAATTCCGATACATTAACTATTGAAGGAGTCAACGGTGAAATTCGTTTCACGGCTGCGCCGGACGAAGGAATTGGCGTTCTCGGTTATTCGGTCAACACCGACAACAAGGCGACGCGAAATATTACGTTAAGTCTTGCCGCTGTGAGTCCTGCGGCGGTAGCGTATTTGAACGGCAATCAACGTGCGGTTTTGCAAGGAATCGCCAACGCGGAGGTGTTCGACGGAATTTATGCGTACAATAAAGAAACTCGCGGCGCGGTGATTGACCAAACAATGCCCATGATTCAAACCGCAATGCCGTTTCTAACAGAACGAAGTGTTACACAATTTAATCTCGCCACCTTTGATCGTCTGCGGTTTCTGCGTGAACCGCTTGCGCTCACTGATCGTGAAATCAACGCCTATCGCGGAACGTCGCGCCGTTTGGCTCATATCCATTCCCGAAACAATTATTTATGGTTTCAGAATTTCGGCGATTTTATTCGTATGAACGCAAACAACGGCGCACCGGAATTTCAAGTAAATTCATACGGTTTTAGTGTCGGGGTTGATCGCGGAATCAATTATCATTCTTCGGTCGGTCTTGGAATGGGCGGTTATTTCAGCGATCTAAACGCAAACAATATTTATCAGAAAGGCGACGTCGGCTCTTATCTGATTTCGCTGTACGGTAATTGGGTCAACGACGATCATTGGATGATTACCGGTTCGACCGGCTTTGTTTTCAGTTCGTATGAATTAACTCGAAATGCCCCAACCTTCGACGCCGCGCTGAACAGCAGTCATAGCGGAACAACGCTTTTCGCTTCGATAGAAGGTTCCAAAAAAATATTGTTCGGAAAATATGAAGTTTCGCCGTATCTCGGAGCCGACCTGATCTGGCTCTGTGAAGAAGGTTACCGCGAACACGCATTAACCGGTTTACCAAGTTTAGCGTTGAATGTTAAAAGTCAGTCCACATTTTCGGTGTTGAGTACGGCGGGTATTCGGTTGGGACGATCCATGCGTCTGCTCGGCGGTAACATCGTTAATCCGTCGCTCTACGCCGCATGGATTCACAACTGGACTGAAAGCGATATTGCAACAACTGCATCATTTTTCGGTGAACCGTCATTCAAAATTCACGGCGCGTCCATGAATCGTGACCGTGCGCAACTAGGCGTCAATCTCAATATGACTCTGAATAAACGAACAGATATGTTTGCCCGATTCAACGCCGAACTCGCAACCCGTTACAGCGATTTGAGTTTCCATCTGGGAATTCGTTTCGGTTTCTAAAATAGGGTAGTATCCGCAGATTACGCAAAACATCCCAATGCGGTTGCAATTCCTTATCTCATTGAGTTAATTGATGCGGATAATTCCCAAG
>JAIRLW010000042.1 GCA_031259095.1 Planctomycetaceae bacterium
TCAGTCCAAAAAAATTTAAGAAACAATAATTTCTGTTTTATTGAACGATAAAACCAACTACCACCAACAACCTAAAAAAACAACCCAATGAGTACGATATTAGTTGATAAACTTTTAGAAACAGTTTTTGTCCGCGGCGCAAGCGACCTTCATCTTGCGGTGGGGCAACCGCCGGTGTTGCGTTTACATGGTCGGCTTGTTAAACTTGAAACGAAAATTCTTGAGCCGGACGATACCGTTTCACTAATGAAAAGTATTACGCCGGAACGTTGCCAGCAGGAACTTCAACAATTGGGAACTACCGACTTCGGTTTTGCGTTTGGCGACAAAGCGCGGTTTCGGGTTTCCGTGTTCAAGCAACGCGGCAATACCGGAATAGTGTTACGGCAGATTCCGAATAAACTGATGAGTATGGACGACCTGCACACACCGCCGGTGATGAAAGATATTATCATGCGTCCGCGCGGTTTGGTGCTGGTTACCGGTCCAACCGGTTCCGGTAAATCAACCACATTGGCGGCTTGCATCGATTATTTGAACGAAAATGTTGACCATCATATTATTACGATAGAAGACCCGATTGAATTTTATCATTATCATAAAAAATCGACGGTTAATCAGCGTGAAGTTGGGGTTGATGTTCCGACTTTTGCCGAAGCAATTCGTCGGGCGTTACGTCAAGACCCGGATGTGATTCTCGTTGGCGAGTTGCGTGACCTCGAAACGATTGAAGCGGCAATTACCGCAGCGGAAACAGGACACATCGTTTTCGGTACACTTCACACCTCCAGTGCGGCAGGAACAATTAACCGTATTATCGACGTCTTTCCGACAAACCAGCAAGATCAAATCCGTACACAACTTTCAACTTCAATCATCGCTATTTTAGCACAACAATTATTGCCGCGTATTCAAGGCGGTCGTGTTGCGGTTTATGAAATGCTTGTTGTAACAAGTGCGATTGCCAACCTTATTCGGGAAAATAAAACGTTCCGTATTACATCGTCTATTCAGACCGGTCATAAACTCGGAATGCAGTTGTTGGACGATCATTTGTTCAATCTTTGGAAAGACAAAGTGATTACGAAAGAAGACGCCATTACAAAAGCGAACTTACCGGATGCGTTGGCGGCAAAGATGTTACGTTGGGAATCCGGCGAAGTTTCCGAATACGCCGACGACACCGGCGACACCTCCGCTCTCGAAGATGAAACTAAACCAAAACGTAACCCAAAAATTAAATATACTTAAGATTATTGAATTTAAACATCTTAGCAGTAACAAATTAGAGAAAAATCAATGAGAAAAAATGGAGTTAGGAATAATGCAAACCCCGCAAGAAATAGAATCGCCGGCTTGGGAACGGCTTGATGAAGCACGTATTTTGTACGAAAACAAAAAATTCGATGGAGCATTTTACCTTGCCGGTTATGCTGTTGAATTGGTACTTAAAGTACGAATATGCGATTTATTCAATATTCCGCATTTATTTGAAGAATCCGGTCAATCAATAAATAATATAACGGGAATCAGTGAGTTACGGCGATCTGTTAAAATTCATAATTTACAAATACTCTTGGTGTACAGCGGATTAAAAAAAGAGTTTGATATAAAAGTACGCGATGATCCGGATTTTGAAATTATCAATTCACTCTTGATTCAAAAATGGAGTGAACAAAGCCGTTATCATTTAACGGGAACAATACCGCCACCAATCATTCAACAAGTACTCGAATTACTTGGTAATCGCGAAAGGGGAATTTTACAATGGTTATTAGACAAGTAGATATTACTGGTCAGATGGAATTACAGTTACAGCCGTTTATTGATGAATGTGAACGGCGCGGTTATCCTGTTACCGACGTTCAGCTTAGAGAGTCCATTCCCGGAGTCTATAACTCATTTGTGTTGGACTTGACCGCTGATTGGATTATTGATGAGGATAAAATAAATCCTCTTGCCATAAACCCTTTGTTAAGAAGCATCCTTCGTGAAACAACACCAAAGGAAGTTCATCGACTTATTCATGCAATTATTCCAGATCTTTCAGAAGAAGCGGCGAAAAAATGGAAAGTGGAATATCGGGCAAAATATGGACAAAGCAATTAAAGTTGCAAAATGAATTATTCAAACAAAAACTATGAACTACGAAGATAAATTTAACAAACAAAAACATCGAAAAACAAGGAGATTTATGATGGATTTTGAAAAGATTTTGAAAGATGCATCCAAAGAAGAAGGAGCAGGACAATTTGTTTTGTTTGACGATAATCATCATTTTCTCGGTCAATATTGTACGGTTGAAGAAGTGATTGCCAATATTGAAGAACATCACTTAGAATGTCCAACCCTTTATGATCTCGGTATTTTAGAGGATCATACTTACATTTTTATTGGAGGACAACTTCATGTCATCTAAAGTGATACAATATAGTTTTCAATACCGTCCGATTATTTATGTTTTATTGGAAAACACCCATGATAGTTCCGTACCTCCTTTGCGATTTGCAGCATTAATTGATACAGGAGCAACAATATCGACAGTACCTTTTTCGGCTTGTAAAACCCTAAAACATACCTTTGAACAAGGAACTTCCCCCACTTCGGTTTTTGGTGTTGGCGGTTCACGTCGTATTTTTGTTCATGCAACACGATTAACTGTTTTGGAACCTGTTATTAATGGAGTAATGGTTCCGCCGTCTAAACCAATTTTTGAAGCAATTGATTTTCAATTAACTTTTGTTGAACAACATTTATCATTCGTTCTGCTCGGACAAAAAGATTTTTTGCAACATTTCAAATATGTTCAAAACGCCCAAGCCGGTTGGTTTTCACTGGAACGGATTTAATAACATGGAGAAAACAATGACCACATTAACATTACAATTAGAATTACCGGATTATTGTAAATTAAGTGAACAAGAAGCTAAAACTGCATTGGTTTTGAAGTTATATGAGTTTAGTAAATTGACTG
>JAIRLW010000043.1 GCA_031259095.1 Planctomycetaceae bacterium
TGGCGCATATTCCGAAAGTCCTGGCGCATATTCCGAAAGTCCTGGCACATATTCCGAAAGTCCTGGCGCATATTCCGAAAGTCCTGGCGCACATGCCGGAAGTCTTGGCGTACATGCCGAAAGTCCTGGCGCACATGCCGAAAGTCCTGGCGTACATGCCGGAAGTCTCGGCAAATGCGCCAAAGGTTCTATCGCCCCTCCCGAAAGTAATCGTCCCCATCGTCCCTTCAGTCCCTTCAGTCTCCAATGTCCCTTCAGTCCCTAATGTCCCTATAAAATGGTTCGCAAAGGGGCATTAGGGGCGCTAGAGACCATAGGGACGAATCATTTATAAATCAAATTTTTCCAAAGGTCCAATGGTGACCAACAAGGGATTATCGAGCGGATATTTTTTCAGGACAGTATTCACGTCATCGAGCGTGATTCGCCGGATTTCTTCGAGGTCTTGGCGAATTGTCCGGTATTGGCGGTGAACAATCCATTCGCCGCCAATGGAAAATAAACGTCCGCTAGGGCGTTCATTGGCAAGAACAAGACGCGATAAAATTTTATTTTTTGAACGGTCAAGTTCTTCCTGAGTCAAACTGTTTCGGGCAACGTCGGCGTAAATTTTTCGGGTTCGGTTTAAAACTTCTTCGGCGTATTCCGGTTCGCTGGAAAGTCCGGTAACGAAAAAACCGTTGTCGAAAAATTCGCTGATTCCCAGTTCCGCCGAATCCGCAATGCCCGAATCAACAAGTTCCCAATACAGTCGGCTGCCGATGTCGTCGCCAATCATGTTGGCAATCATTCCGGCAGTGAACCGGTCGGCGTCTCTTGCGGATGGAGCGTCGGAGAGGAGTAAGGTATATTGTTGCGAGGCAGATTCTTTGAATATCCGATGAAAACCGCGATTCCCGCAAACACGCCGCAATTCCAACCCTGCTCCGTTTTTGTCGGCAACATCGGACGACGATTTCGATTTCCAATTTCCGCCGACCTGTTGGGCTTTGTGAACGAATTGATCGAAATTAATCCGTCCCGCGCCGATCAAGACAATATTTTCGGGACAATATTGTTCTTCGAGGTAATGGCGTAACTGTTCGGCGGAAAGACCGGAAACGCTTTCAATTGTTCCAAGCACACTATTGGCAAGCGGATGACCGGCAAAAAATAATTCACGGCTTTTATCATCGGCGCCGAATGGCGGTTGGTCGCCGTACATTCGGATTTCTTCCAAGATGACTTGTTTTTCCATTTCAACGTCATTCTGCCGCAACGCCGGACGTAAAAGACCGCCAAGTAATTCAACTGTTTCGTCCAGTGATTCGGGAAGAAGCGACGCAAAAAAAACGGTTTGTTCTTCGGTGGTAAAAGCGTTAGCGTCTGCGCCGAGTTCATCAAGCCGGCGGTTCACTTCTTCAGCGGAACAGTGTTCGGTTCCCTTAAAAACAAGATGTTCAAGGAAATGGCTGACGCCGGCAATTTCAGATGTTTCGTTCCGCGAACCGGTTTTCACAAAAAAACCAAACGAAACAGAATAAGTAGCCTCATTGATTTCCGCAATTACTTCAAGACCGTTATCGAGTTGTGTTTTCCGAAATTGCATGGGGAATCTCTAAAAATTGGGATGATTGAGACATGATGATTGAGACATTAGGGACAAGCAGGACGATAGAAACCAATGGGACAATAATCGTTCAATTCAGAATTGAAAAAAATGCGTTACTCCTCTATTCTCTATTCTCCGCTCTCCGCTCTCCACTCCTCTATTCTCCGCTCTCCGCTACTTTTTGATTGTTTTGGCGATGAGGGAGTAGAAAAGCGGGTGTGGTTTTGTTGGTTGTGATTTGAATTCCGGGTGAAATTGTACTGCCACAAACCAAGGATGTTCCGGCAACTCGACCGCTTGAACCAACAAGCCATCGGCGCTTTGTGCCGACAGACGCATGGTACTTTGTTCCCACTGATCGCGGTAATGGTTATTAAATTCGTAGCGATACCGGAATCGTTCCGACGCTAAGGGACGATTTCCATAAGCGTCGGAGATTCGTGACGGTAACAGAAACACGGCGGTATCTGCGCCGGTTTTGGGAATTCCTTCTTGTGTTGCCGGCGAGCGATGATCCGTACGGAGACAAACAACCGGATGCGGTGTATTTTTATCATATTCCGTTGAATGCGCGCCTTCCAGATTCAACACATTACGTGCAAACTCAATGACAGCGCATTGCATTCCCAATCCAATTCCGAGAAACGGAATTTCATGTTCTCTTGCGATTCGTACTGCTTCGATTTTACCTTCGATTTCCGATTCGCCGAAATTGCCGGAAACAATAATGGCGTCTGCCTTACGTAATTCCTGCCGTGTTTCATTTTGGAACGTTTGACGGCTTGGAATCCGTAACGTTCTGATTCTTGTCCGATGAGCAATTCCGGCATGATCAATCGCTTCCAACGTTGATTTATAAGCGTCGGGCGTTGCGGCGTATTCGCCGACTACGGCGACCGTAATCTCATGCACCGGATTACGAATCCGATCCAATAATTCATGCCAATCGTTCAACTCAAGCGAACCGGCATTGTGAATACGAAGTTTCTCCACAATCAATTGATCCAGTTTATGTTCATGCAACCGAACCGGAACTTCATAAATCGAAAATTCCTTGTCTTTTTCTTCAATAACCGATTCGGCAACAATATTACAGAATAATCCGATTTTGGCGCGTTCTTCGCGGGAAAGCGGCACTTCGGTTCGGCAAATTAAAATATCGGGTTGAATCCCGATTTGACGGAGTTGTCCGACACTATGTTGAGTGGGTTTTGTTTTGAGTTCTCGTGCCGCTTTTAGAAATGGAATAAGGGTCAGATGAATATATAAACAGTTTTCCTTACCGACGTCCAGCGGAAATTGCCGGATGGCTTCCATGTGGGGTTGACTTTCGATGTCGCCGACCGTTCCGCCAATCTCGACAATCACCACATCAACACCTGAACCGCCAAGCCATGCGATACAATGTTTAATCTCATTGGTAACATGGGGAATGACCTGAACGGTTGTTCCTTGATATTCTCCGCGGCGTTCTTTCTCAAAAACGCGCTGATAAATTTGACCGGTTGTCCAACTGCTGTTCCAGGTCAAAGGCGTGTTGGTGAAACGTTCATAATGACCGAGATCAATATCTGTGGTACTGCCATCGTCTAAAACATAAACTTCACCGTGTTGTGCCGGCGAAAAGAGTCCCGGATCGACATTCAGATAAGGGTCTAACTTTTGCAATCGAACCGTTAAACCGCGATGCTCCAAGAGCATCCCAATCGACGCGCTGGTCAAACCCTTGCCAAGAGAACTAACCACACCGCCGGTAACAAAAATATATTTCGTCATAAAAAGATATTCGTAATACGTTGAACGGTTCCAAATGATGTTTTCAGGGAAACTTCTACAAACTTATTTCTTTACAGACTTCTTTACAGACTAAAATCGACTAAAATCGACCGAAATCGACTAACATCGATTTTAGCGGATTTCGGTTGATCAAAAAATCACGAGGCAGGCGATGTTTCGCCAAAACATTGCCGCCTTGTGATTTTCGGGCGCAAGCAGTATTGCCCCATGAGTCTTATTAGAACCTATTGCCGCGTTTCAGTCAATCAGGTGAATTGAGACAATTCTCAGACAAACGCACCGATTAGAAATCAACGAATCCTTTTCAGCAACTAATATTCATTTTCTGTAGAGAGCGGTATATTGTACCGACGCGAGGATAGATTTTGTTGTTTTTCCCGTGCTTGCTGTTGACTTTCCTGACGGATTTTCTGACTCAACACCGCCGCATCATACCATGTAAAACTCAACTCAGGATTCGACGCATAACGTCCTAAGATTCGGAGCGTTTCCGCTCGATGACTTTCGTTGTAAAGGAACACATAACGTTCTTCGCCTTTAACTAATGCCAAAACATTAATATCCTGATTCACAGTTTCGTTTCCTTTGTCGGCTAATGCGGAATGATTACTTTCCATTGAAAGTGTCGGATGTTGGGTCTTGTTTTTCATGATTTAATTTCCCAATTGGGTCAATGAATTTCAGGCATAAAAAACAGTGTTTTGGTGTTATCGGACAACACTCCGTTCCGATTTCACCTTTTTAACATTATTTTTCGTTTTCGCCTTTAATAAATAAAAACTACTTCGCTAAGGAATGAATAATTCCTATATTTTAATTGATAATGGAGAGTTGACAGCGGATAGTGAAAATAAGTAATACATAATGGCGGAAACGAAGTAAAACCGCTTGCGTTACTATCCGCTGTCATATCTCCGCATGTCAACTCTCCGCATATCAACTAAATATCTACGATTCGTTTAACGTTATCGTTCGCTCATTTTTTGTATTTTTACAAAAACTCCGCTTTTCTCTTTTCGTTATTTTTTAACACCATTCGATTATAAATATAACTAAATTTAACTATTCACTATTCACTATTAACTATTAACTAATACGGTCTTTCTCCGCCATACCATGGTTTCCACTGTCGCGTAACTTTTTCGGCAGTTCCTGCGCCGCCGCGGGCAGAGAATATTTCCCAAATGTGAAGCCGACAGCAAAAACTGACAAACTCACTGCGATTATTCAAAATAGACTGTTTTCCGGCAATTCGTTTATCATCCCGAAACAAAAAATCATAATCCTGTAACGCTTGCATTAACTCGCTGTCATTGCCGTTATAAACATTGATATGACTGATAAATGGAGCGTTGTTTTTAACGTCTCGTTTTGGACGTTCCGGTTCTGGTCCTTCGGGAATAAATCCGCGCGGATCGGGCCAATCGGTCGGCAAACCGGGAAAACGATCCGGCTCGCCCATCACGATTCCGGGTTGCCCCTCAACCGCCATTCCGGGCATCAACGGCGACATCGGCGGAACCGGAAGAATCGGCTGATTGATCCAACCATATTGCGTAAGTTCTTCCGGCGTTAAATTAGTTGGTTGCGGAAAACCTGCGTAATGTCCTTGATACACACCGGAATTAAGTTGATTTTGTTGAAACAAAGGATATTGATTTTGATCCGACCAGGGATTTTGATTTGGTTGAGTTGTTTCACTTCGCCAGGGTCCGGCGCGGAGCGGATGAGGCATGTTCAAAGAAAACGCAACAGATTCTTTCCGGCGATCTTCGATTGACAGCGGCGTTGCTTCAGGAATATACGGAACTCCTGTTTTTTCAAGCATTCTGTTGATCGAGCGTTCTTGACAATATTCGGCATATTGGGAAAGTACCGACTCATCGGAAGTTTCCTTGCCCATATTATTGGGAATTGTTGCGGTTGCCAATCGTATTGGATTTTCCCGTTTAGCGGATTTTGGCTCCTTTGGTTTGAAAGATTCAGAGGGTTCAAAAGGTTCCGATGGATCGAAATATAAATCACGAGGCATTTCATCTTCGTTTGACGATTTTTCTTTCTTTTTCCGTTCATTGGGCGACAAAACCGGTTCATATTCCGGCGTTTGCGTTTTGAGTTGTGCGGCGGCGAGTTCCATTTCGGCGAGCAGAACCACTTTATCGGGTATAAATTCTTCATATTTTGTTCCCCAAGGCAAATTGACGCCGAGCGGAATCGGATGAAAGTAGGGATTTACCGCATACCATTCTGTTTCAAACTTGAGCAACGGCGGATAATCCATACTAAAACTGTGTATTTTTCCAATCACAACAGCATCAACATTGAGAAGTTGGGCAAGATAGCGGATATCGTCAACCGATTCAAATTTATGTAAATCGTTTTTCAACATAGTTTCTTCGACAATTTTATTGGCAATCACCCGAAAGCCGGGAATTTTCTGTAGTTCATTACCGAATGCGCGGGCAAATTCACGCCCATCGATATTGAGGTTATCGGTGTGGTTATAAAACGGAACGATTGCAATATTTTTGATTTGCGGAAAAGGGTTGTGTAATGTTGGTTTATACCGTATGACCGGCATGATTTCGCAACCGGTTTGTCCGAAAACCGTTAAAAAAACCATGAAAAGCAGCAACAACAAAATGAGTAATTTAGGCAGTTTCATATCATTTCGCACAAACATTCGGCAAATCCGCTACAATCCTGATAATCGGCAAAAACCATAAAGTTTCTCCAATTTATTTTCCGCAAAAATAGGAATAGTTAATAGTGAATAGTGAATAGTTAATAGTTAATAGTGTTCGGATTCCAACCGCTGCGTCCGAAATAACGCATGCGATACTATACTATTAACTATTAATTATTAATTATTACTATTAACTAATCAGTCTCCGGCGTAAGCGGTGAAGGTGGAGATAAAGATTTCGGGGTGAATTGTTTCCGAAAGAAAATGAACAGAACCATCGCCGTAGCAAAAATTGGCTCCGCCAAAGTGAAAACTATAGATTTCATTGTTATTGGTACAATTAAATAATTGTGTTCCGCCGGACCCGCAGGATTCAAGAATATAAAACGGGGATCTGTTGCTCGACCAATCGGCGCCGCACTCTTTTCGTTGACTCGGTTCCGTATCAACAAATTGCCGTCCTATTTGGTACAAAAACGGTCGTGCAGCACATTCGGAAAACATGATCGTATTGGAAATTCCGTCTGTTACAGAAGCAATCGAAACTTTTGTTGTTACAATATTTGAATTTATTGTTCTTTCCGGCGGTTGTAACATTCCGTATAAACTGCTTCGCGGCGTCACAATACCGTTATCGAACAACAGTTTGATTTTGCCTTCGGTACGTTGCATCTGTTCCGCAACCGTGTAATCGCCGGTAAAATATTCATAAGTCTTGTATCGAAATTGTTTCGGAGATTCAGGGCAAAGATAAACAGGCAAACGAATTTTTGTTGCTTCATTTTCGTACCAATGTTTACCGAAATCAATTTGTTCGTGAAGATGTTGTTGTTCCAGAAAAGGCAACAGGAAGGACAGAATATGGTGTTTAATTCTCGAATCGCTTAGCGATTGAATGCCCCATTTTGATGTCGGAAATTGGTCATATTGGTTATGATAATAGTGTGCGGCGAGACCGATTTGCTTCATATTGTTGGTACATTGAAGTTTTCGGGCGGCAGCGCGGGCGGCTTGAACTGCCGGAAGTAACAATCCGAGAAGAAGTGCCGCAATTACTATAACAACGAGAAGTTCAACCAATGTAAACGCGGTATTCGGTTTCATGGCACACCATCACCCGCTGAGGCAATGCATTTTTTCATTCCACAGAACAATCTAAAAAGATTGCGTTAATTAAATAAGGGAACCTGACAAGTAAATTAAGGGAACTTCTAAACACTTCGACTGAAATCGACCAATATCGATTTTAGTCGAAGTGGATCGGTTTCGGTCGATCAAAAAACAAGTTTTTAGAAGTTGCCTTAAGTATATAAAGTATAGTATCTATTCCGTAGTGAATTTTTTCTCCGCCCCGTTAGGGACGAAATATTGGTGAAATCACGTATCGATAATTGATCACACCAACATTGCATCCCTACGGGATGCAGATAATTTTATGACCTTATTTTCTACCAACATGTCGTCCCTAACGGGACGGAAAAAATTTCACTACGGAATAGAACAAAATATAACATCAACCCTCTCCTTTGACAATCCACAATCAGAAAAATTCCGCCCCCTATTGAAACATCTTGAAAAGAAAAATATACTGCTAATCATCTTTAGACAACTTCTAAAAATTTCGGTAAATAATTATTTCTGATTATGTCATATTTTTTGGGGATTATGTTAAAAATCAAGAGGTAGGCGATGTTTCGCCTGAAATTTTTTGATTAATTTTGATTAATTTTGATAATAGCATCGGCTATCGGCAACGCGACCTTTGGCCAAGAGGTATAACTGGCAGCCGCAAGTTCCCAACATGATTATCTTGTTTCGTCGGGGAATTTATGCTCAGGCAGTCAACGAACAGGGAATGTTTAGCCGGTCGGAACTTCGTCGCCCAATCCGTATCACGATCCTGCACGAATTAGGACACTTTCACGGACTCGATGACAGGAACGTTATCAACTCGGTTATGGTTAACCATTTTTGTGGGGGCTTTACGTTTTCCCGACGTTGGAATATAATAAATTAAAACGATCCCTTTTACTTCCGTTCCCTTTCCAACCACTCAGGAGAATAATATGATTGTTACCACAAAGGATTTATTCCGTCATGCTTACGGTCAATACGCCATTGGAGCGTATAACATCAATAACCTTGAGCAAACAGTCGGGCTTTTTCGCGGCAATCTCGGTAAAAAAGCCAAAAACGAAGACCCCGTCAATCCACAAAACAGCGCCCCGTTTATTATCCAAATCTCACGCGGCGCACGTTCCTACAGCGATAAACGTATGCTCGAAGCGTTAATCCGCGCCGCCGATGAAGTCTTTCCAGAAGCAATCTTCGCTGTTCACCTCGATCATGGCACCGAAGAAGCGTGTTATGATTGCATCGACAGCGGTTTTTACAGCTCTGTCATGATTGACGCCTCACACGAAGAATTCGCCAAAAATATCGAAGTTACCAAAAAAGTCGTCGATAAAGCGCACGCCAAAAATATTGTGGTCGAAGCCGAACTCGGACAACTCGGCGGAGTCGAAGAAGATGTTGTCGGAAGTGTGAAATTAACCGACCCGGCTCAAGCAGCAGAGTTTATCGAAAAAACCGGCGTCGATTCCCTCGCCGTCGCTATCGGAACTTCACACGGTGCGTTCAAATTTACCGGTAAACAAGGTTTGCACTTCGATGTGTTGGAGAAAATCCAAAAAGCAATTCCAAAAAATTTCCCGTTGGTAATGCACGGAAGCAGCAGTGTTCCGCATGAATGGGTGGAACGAATTAACAATGCCGGCGGAAAACTCAAAGACGCCAGCGGAGTCGATGAAAAACAATATCTTCCCGCCGCAAAACTCGGCGTGACCAAAATCAATATTGATACTGATGGACGTTTAGTTTGGTGTGCGATTCACCGTGAACAATTCCGTGATGCCCCCGAAAACTTCGACCTCCGTCCGCCGGGGAAAGTCTTCATGCAAGCCTACGCCGAATACATTATCCATAAAAATACGGTACTCGGAAGCGCCGGACAACTCGAAGGGGTTCGTGAAATGCTGAAAAAAGGCGGAAAATCCGGCGGTTGCTGCTGTTGCGGACATTAAATGTCAATAAGATTTGTCTAGGTGAGATTTATCTAGGGATGTACGGTTGTGCGTCCCTAGTAAATTCAGAAATATTCAGAAGTAAATTCAGACAAATTCTGCCGCTCAAAAATGAAAATCACCTCTTCAAATACAATGTTTCTCGGATAAAGGGAAAAGAATAAGATGGGCCAAGCAAAAAAAATTATGTTGTCGAAACAGCAAAAGGAAATAATGCAACTATTCTATGCCGTTGTGCCCACAAAAATTGTTTTGCCCAAAAAAGAATATTACAAATTATGGAAAGCATCAACGAAAGGTGAAATACTCTCTCCACAACAAAAGACAAAATTAAATAGTATTTGTCCCGCTATTGTTTGCGAAATACAGAAATCCATCGCAGATACTCATCTTATACAGTCCGCTGTATTTAGCGAGTGCGTTTATGCGCAAACATTGGCAAACATCTTTAAGTTGCCTGTATTTACAAATTACAAAAAGAATCCGGATATTGACGGTAATGTTCTCACTTTGTTAAATTCATATTATCTTGTTCCTCGATATATTTATACAAACGAAGAACAAAATGAATTTTTAATTCAAGCAGGCGGTTGCGGCGGTGTCGATAGTGCATTGATACATTTAAAAGATAACGCAATTTACAGTATTGAATTCAAAGAACCACACGCAAGAACCACAACAGCGGATTTGCCAAAATATGGCGAAGACGGCAAAATGACGGTATCCCAAGAATTTCTAAATAACTATCCCTATTACGAGGATATGTTAAAAGAAAATAAAGACCTAAATTTTTTTGACACAATGGGACATAACATATACTCTTTCAGTCCCGCATCAATACGAAAGGCAATCATTAACAATTATAATACAACTAAAAAATATGCCGATGTAATTGTTACTTCCGATAAACAGAACTGTTTAGTAATGCTGCCTGCTAATCAAGCGGACGTATTTGCCCAATTAACAGGTGAAATACGGGGCGGAAGAAATTGTTACAATGTCTGGACACCTCAAAAATTAGTATATTTTATAAAACAGCTTGGAGGCAGTATCAATGGCAATAAAGTGTCAATCGACGCCAATAAGATAATTTTCGGCAGACC
>JAIRLW010000178.1 GCA_031259095.1 Planctomycetaceae bacterium
ACCTCAAACAAAAATTCCGCTGATAGATTACGCCTCTTTTATATTAGTGCAAAAGTACGTGTAATATTAAAAAATCCTTAATTTACAGTGTTTAATTTCTGTACTTTTAGGAAAGTACAGATAATTATTTATGTCAAAAAATCAAAAGGCAGGCGATCCCTTCTCCTGAAGGGTTGCGCCGGTTGAGTATTCATTGATTCCAATCGCTATGCCCTTTCTAAATAATTTTGTTATTGAATCGACACACCATAGGCAGGGCAAACCTTTTTGGCGTCTATTAATTAAATAATTAGGTATTGCTAGTTTAATCTAGACATTTTATTATTGTAATCTATCAGTGGAATTTTTGTTTTTTGACATTCGCCTTGAAAGGGCGTCATGATTTTTTCCTGAACCGCCGACCCCAACGGGATAGGTTCAAGGCGTCTAATATTGCCGAAAGTTTGCCCTCTTATTGACGAGAAATGCCCTCCTATTGCCAAGAAATGCCCCCCTATTGACGAGAAGGGGTAAGAGCAATCGTTTGTGGAACGTTTTTTTCTACTGGATTGGCGGGACAGGTGATGATGGTATGGTTTTTTTTCGTTTCCGTTTCCGTTTACTGCTTTCGCGGCATTGTCGATTAGGGAAGTTTGTGGTTCGCCGTTGCCGATACGTTGGAGAATATCGCAAAGGTCTTTGAGTTCTTCTTCACCTTGCATCGTGTACAAAATTTTACCGCGATTTCGTTCTTCCATCTCCAGCAACATGGTCAGAACACGCTGCATTGCTCCGTCCTTGAGAAGACGACGGATAACTTCTTTTGCCTGTTCCGGTTCCATATTTTCGAGTAACCGCGTTTCTTCGGCAAGTCCGGCGTCAGCGGCTTTCTTTTTTTCTTCCGCCAGTCTTTTTTCAAACGCTTTGATCATGGAATCATCTTTTTTTTGTTCCGGTTTTATTTCTTCGGCAGGCGTTTCGACCGGCGGCGGGGCAATCACGACTGTTTTTTCGATGGACTCCTGTTTAAATTCATCTTCCCGTGTCCGTTTGGCACGGTGTTCCAACACTTCTTCATAGGTCATTTCCGCAATACGATCTTCGACTGCCTGCTGAATCTCGGCAAGTTCAAACCCTTGCGCAACAGCAAGCATTTTAATCCATTTTTCATGGTCAATCTGCCACGCATATTTCAGGTAAACTCCTAAAATAATTGTTGCTAAAAACATACTGGTACAACCATAAAGCGCCAGTGTTCCGGTAATTTTTAATAGTTTATCTAACATTTTTATCATTGGAAAAAGGGGAACTCTGAAAATATACTTCTTTTCTTAAACACGAATTTCGCTTAAAGATTATTTGGTAACGGTCGATTTTAATTTGTAAATTCTGAAAATTTTGTCAATTCTGTCTAAAACTAGGTTTTTAATAGTCTCTATTAGTTACGTTCATAGACAATAAATAGACAGTTACGAAGGATGCGCTCGGAAAAAATTTTTTCCAACGGCGTCTGGTTGACTGAAACATTACGATACGTTCTAATAAAACGCATGGAGAATTTTCATACAAGGAAACAAGGAGAACGGGGAATTAAAAACGCTTTGGAACCCGTCAAACTCCGATTTCAAGGAGTACTATTTAATATACTTGATATTTTACCTTTTTCAAGATTCTCCTCGTTGAAATTATTAGAACCATAACTAACAAGACAGTATCGCCAACTTTTAGAGGGTCACAATGTCAAAATATATTATTCCCGCAGGTTATAAACCCATATTTCAGTTTCGGGAGATCGAAAGCGCAATTAAAGGAATCAAAGATGATTTCGAGCGTACATTATCGACCCAGTTGGGGTTGTTGCGTGTAACCGCCCCGATGTTCCTTGATCCGACTACCGGATTAAACGATAATCTCAACGGTGTTGAAAAACCGGTAAAATTTTACGCAACCGATATTCAAAAAGAAGTTGAAATTGTTCAATCGCTTGCCAAATGGAAACGTTATGCGCTTTACAAATATGGTTTTCGTCCCGGCGAAGGACTTTATACGGATATGAATGCGCTTCGTCCTGATGAAATAATTTCACCAATTCATTCGTTTTACGTTGATCAATGGGATTGGTGTAAAGTGATGAAACGCGACCGGCGAAATCTTGAGTTTCTCAAATCGACAGTCGAATCGATTTTCAGAGCAATTAAAGCAACAGAATATCGCGTCTGTTCTCAATACGCCCAGATTAAACCAATTTTACCGGAAAATATTACGTTTGTTACGAGCGAAGAGTTACAAAAAAAATATCCGGCACTAACGCCGAAAGAACGGGAAACGGTTGTTTGTAAGGAAGCAGGAGCAATTTTTGTAATTGGTATTGGCGGCAAGTTGCCGGATGGAACGATTCACGATGATCGCGCCCCGGATTACGATGACTGGTCAACACCGCGAGAAGGCGGTATCGGGTTAAACGGAGACATTTTACTGTGGCATCCGAATCTGGAAACAGCGTTGGAAGTTTCCTCAATGGGCATTCGGGTTGACGCGGAAACTTTACGGCGGCAAGTCAAAATCCGGCAATGTGAAGATCGACTTAAATTATTATTTCACAAAAGTATTTTAAGCGGTGAACTTCCACAAACAATCGGCGGCGGCATTGGTCAATCACGGCTCTGTTTGTTTATGCTCCGCGCCATCCATATTGGCGAAGTTGCCTGTGGATTGTGGCACGACGATGTTGTTAAAGCCTACACGGATGCCGGCGTAACACTGCTGTAAAATTGATTGATGGATAGTTTGGGAATTGGGAAGATAGTTTTTTGATCGACCGGAATCGACTAAAATCGATTTTAGTCGATTTCGGTCGATTTTAGTTGGTGAAGAAATAGGTTTTGAGAAGTTCCCTAAATGAACGCACCAGTCTAGGAACGTTAGGAATTTTTTCATAATCTTTGGAGTTTGTCATACGGCGTCTTGACAGATTTGAAAAGAATCAGTAAAAATTAACGCTGGAATTTGGAATCGACAAGCGATTAAATCGATTCCCCAAAAACAATATACTCCTCACACTTGAAATTTCGGTTTTCGTTTTAAAAATATATTCACTAAAAACGCCCCAACGGGGCAACCGGCATTAGCGTAGGGCAACGCCCTACGTAACAAATATAAAACCATGAAATAAAAAGCCCTGTAAGGGCGGCGGCAATAAGATTACGATATTTCGGCTTATGCCCTTTCAGGGCTTTATTTTCAAGGAGAAACCAATCGTAGGGCGATTGCCCTACGCTAATGCTGATTACCCTTTCAGGGTGAAATATTGCACAATATTTTGGTTCAAAAGCTGATCGCCTTTACTTGAAACTACAGAAACATTTGTTCCTAATATTTTAAATTAAAAAAATAAAAACTGAATTTTCAAGTGTAATGAGTATAAACCGGATTAAACCGTTTTTTTCATTACACTTTATTAACACAATGACCCTATTTAAACTTGGCATTCCAGCCGGAAGTCTTCAAGAGGCAACTTTTGAACTTTTTAGAAAAAGCGGATACAATATTTCTGTTGCGAACCGGAGTTACGTTCCGACAATCGATGATGATGAAATCGAATGTTTACTCATTCGCGCTCAGGAAATGGCGAGGTATGTTGCCAACGGTTCACTGGACGCGGGATTGACCGGTTACGATTGGATTGTCGAAACAAATTCGGATGTTCTGGAGGTTGCGGAACTTCGGTTTTCAAAAGTATCGCGTCGTCCGGTTCGTTGGGTTCTTTGCGTGCCGGAAGATTCGCCGATTCGGACAATTCAGGATTTGCAAGGCAAACGGATTGCAACGGAAGGTGTGGGGTTGACTACACAATTTCTTGCCCGACATGGAGTGACGGCGTTTGTTGAATTTAGTTGGGGCGCGACCGAAGTAAAACCGCCCAAACTGGCGGACGCTATTGTCGAAGTTACAGAAACGGGCAATTCGCTTAAAGCCAATAAATTGCGAATCATTAGCGAAGTGCTTCAAAGTACAACCCGATTCATTGCCAATCACGATTCTTACCGCGATGAATGGAAACGGCGCAAAATTGACGACATGGTACTGATGCTTCGCGCAACAATGGCAGCAGAAGGAAAAGTGGGACTGATGATGAATGTCCTGAAAACAAAACTTCAAGATGTTGTAGCGATTCTTCCGGCGTTGCAAAATCCAACCATTTCGAATCTTTCCAACGAAAATTGGTTGGCGGTTTCGACTATTATCGAAGAGTCAACAGTTCGCCATCTGATTCCTCAACTAAAAAATGCGGGAGCTTGTGGAATTGTCGAGTATCCAATCTCAAAAATTATTAATTAATCGATTAAATTTGACCATGAAACTAACAATCAACGAAGAACAAACGGAACTTCCAGACGGTTTGACTGTGCGGCAACTTCTGGAGCGGCTGGAATTGACCAACCGTCATGTTGCAGTGGAACGCAACCGTCAGATTGTTTCTTACCGAACATTTGCGGATGTTCGTCTTGAGGACGGTGATACGCTCGAACTTGTTACACTTGTTGGCGGAGGATGATTTTGTAGTGGAGCGTTATAATAGTATGACTCTTATTTTGTATTGAAAACGAATTATTACTGATTATTTTGAAATTTGAGGAATAATTGTTTGGTCAATTAAGGTAGGCGACCTTATACTTTTGCCAAAGGTTTTTCACCCACAATCGCGTTGTCTTTAGCAGTTGATGATGGAAAATGTTGTCCCATCATGTCCCATTCGTCCCTAATGTCCCTTTACTGAAAAAATGTTAGGAACAAATGGGACAATAAGGACTGTTGGGACAAAAGATAAGTAACGTTTTGCCGACGCAATGGTGAGTGAAAACCCTTCGGCGAAACGTTGCCTACCCAATTTGATAACACATCGCTCGATTTGTTTTGATATTTATTTTCAATTACTGTACTATTTTGATTCCGGTTTGCAGCGTTGGTAAGCCCACGCTGCAAGCGACAGGAAAATTGCCAACACAAACACCGCGCCGAAACGGTAAATCTCGTGAACTCCCGCCATGTCAACAAATAATAATTTTGTTAAAGTAACAGCAAATAACAAAATTGCCATCCAGTGTAACACCGATGAACGCCAAACAAAACCAATAAAAATCAACACGCCGGCAAAAACTGACCAAAGAATAGACAAACTCATTTGCGCTTTCCACGCTTCGCTTTCCACGCTTCGCTTTCCACGCTTCGCTTTCCGCTCCTTGAAGCAATCGAACCGTCTTGAAACATTCCAACGATAACGCCAGCCCCAAAAAAACAACTCCCCTAAACGCAATAACATAATAAATGTTGCGCTCGGTAATGTCTTTTTTATCAAGTGTCGGAATTAAATAAACGCCGATAAATATCAATACAAACGCCAATAGGCAAAGCGAAAAAGAAATGTTGTTCATAAATTCGGACACGAGTTTTAGACGTTACCGCTTTACATTATTTTTTGATAAAAGTGTGTGCAGAAAACAATTCCGATTGCTGATAAAAAACATGGTGAATAATTTCGTTGTAAAGAAATTATTCCAAGAGGGCAATAGGATAAAACGGCTCACCATTTCTCGCCGCTCAATCCTTACACGACGAACAATTAAACTAAAAATTAATGGCGATTGAAAATG
>JAIRLW010000242.1 GCA_031259095.1 Planctomycetaceae bacterium
AACACCCAAGATTCCGGCGCAAGACGCGCTACCGTATAAATCTGGACTCTTCGCACCTGACCCAATAATTTCAGACGTTCCGCATATTGTTCAAGTTCATGGTTATCCGGCTCTTGGCGATGCAATAACGCAAAACATGTTTGAATCACTACAGGATGTGTTTGCGAAAATTCCGTCAGATTCCGGCAATATCTATTTTTTAAAGTGCCTGCGGTATATTTAATCAGATGTAGAACCGAAATTACTCCCATAGTTGATAGCGGATAATGGATAGTGGATAATGGATAAACAATTTATTATTTAATCTCTACAGTCTCTTAGGTCGCTAAAATATTACAAAAAATATTCAAAACGTTTATTGAGCCAATTTATTCACATTGAAGGGGCGAGAGTCCATAATCTTAAAAATATTTCGCTTGATATTCCGCATGGCGAATTTATCGTTATTACGGGACCAAGCGGGAGCGGGAAAAGTTCGCTTGCATTTGATACGGTTTTTGCCGAAGGGCAACGTCAATATATTGAGTCGCTTTCCGTTCGCGCCCGGACATTTTTACGTCGGCTGGAACGTCCCGACGTTGATTTGATTCGCGGGTTACAACCAACCGTTGCGGTTGATCAACGCGGCAGAGTTCGTAATCCGCGCAGCACGGTGGCCACACTGACAGAAGTGTACGATTATTTGCGTCTTCTTTACGCACGTTGCGGTCTCCCGCATTGTTTTCAGTGCGGTAATCCAATCCGTCAACAATCGGCGCAACAAATTCTCGATGAAATTACCGCGTTGCCTGATAGAATACGCTTGATGCTTCTTGCTCCGCTCATTCATGGACAACAAGGAAATCACACGGAAACGTTTCGGAAAATCGCCAAAGCGGGATTTGTTCGGGTTCGGGTTGATGGGCAACTGTGCGACGTCGAACAACCGCCGGAACTCGATCCGAATCGCAATCATTATATTGAAATAATAATTGACCGGATTGTTTTGAAAGACGGGATTCAACATCGTCTTGCCGAATCGTTACAACTTGCTTTGAAACACGGCGAAGGCAATGTTATTGTTGTGTACGAAAAAGAACGGATTACCGATTCGGACGGTTCGGCAACAAGTAAAAGTATTTGGCAAGATATTCCGTTCTGTACGTTTTACGCTTGTCCGAAATGTCGTATCAATTATACGGAATTGGAACCGCGAACATTCAGTTTTAACAGTCCTTACGGCGCTTGTCCGAAATGCGAAGGAACAGGATATGACGGCGAAAATAGTTGTACAGAATGTCAGGGAAGCCGGTTACGACCTGAAGCGCGGAATGTTACGATTGGAAAAAAACGGATTCATGAATTATGTGCGTTGACTATCGCGGAATCGCTTGAATTTTTCAGGACAACCGAATTATTATCCGAAAAACAAAATATTGCGAAAACGATTTTGGAACAAATGATTCCCCGACTTGAATTTCTGAACAAAATCGGACTGAACTATCTAACTCTTGATCGACCGGCGGACACGTTGAGCGGCGGTGAATTGCAACGTGTTCGGTTGGCAACCGGTCTTGGCGGCGGATTAACCGGAGTGTGTTACGTTTTAGACGAACCGTCGGCCGGTCTCCATCCGCGCGATAACAATCGTTTAATTGACGCGATGCGTTTATTACAAAAACAAGGCAACACCGTTCTTGTGGTCGAACACGACGAAGCAATCATGCGTGAAGCCGACCGAATCATTGAAATCGGCGCGGGCGCGGGACAATTCGGAGGAAATATTGTTGCAATATGGAAAAAAGAACGGAAAACATGGAAAAGAGAATATTCGGAAAACAAAAATTCCGAAACAAGTTCACTGAATTTTCCTTGTTCGGCGTCTCGCTTTCCGGTTCGTTGCCGTAAAACGTCGTTTTCGCGCAACATGGTATTGGAAGAGGTTACGACAAATAATCTGAAAAATATTACGGTTGCTTTTCCGCTTGGCGCATTGATTTGCGTTACGGGTGTTAGCGGAAGCGGCAAGAGTTCGTTACTTAATGAAACACTGGTTCCTGCCGTTCGGGATTATTTATCGAACAAAAAACCAGCCGGCAACTTTAAACAGTTGAGAGGAGTCGAGCATATTGATAAATTGGCGGAAGTTGACCAATCGCCGTTGGGACGTTCTCACCGGAGTAATCCGGCAACTTACACCGGTATTTTCGATGAAATCCGTAAAATATTCGCAACAACAAAAGACGCTAAACGTCGCGGTTACAAGGCGAATCGTTTTAGTTTCAACGCTTCGGGCGGACGTTGCGAGGCGTGTCGGGGGCAGGGCGTACAAAAAATCGAAATGCACTTTTTGAACGATTTTTATTCGGTTTGTCCGGTTTGTAACGGTCAACGCTTTAACCGTCCAACTCTTGCGGTTAAATATAAAGGGAAATCGATTGCCGACATTCTTGAGACGCCGATTGATGGAGCGGTCGCGTTTTTTGAAAACATTCCGCAAATTGACCGTTTTTTACGAAGTTTGCAACGAGTGGGTCTTGGTTATTTGCCGCTTGGTCAATCGTCGTCGATGCTTTCCGGCGGCGAAGCGCAACGGGTTAAACTGGCAACAGAACTTGCTAAAATTGAAACAGGAAAGACGTTGTATGTTCTTGATGAACCGACTGCCGGATTACATGCGAGTGATGTTCAACGTTTGCTGGATGTGTTATCGGGATTGGTTGAACGCGGTAACACGGTTATTGTTATTGAACACAATCTTATGGTGATACGTTCTGCCGATTGGATTATTGATCTTGGTCCCGAAGGCGGCAGCAACGGCGGTTTCATTACCGCAACAGGAACACCCGAACAAATCGCCGCATTGGAAAATAACGTAACTGCATTGTGTCTCCACGAAATGGATCAATATTTGGAAACTTCTAAAATATCTTAAAGGAATATTCTAAAAATTTCGACTGAAATCGACCAAAATCAATTTTAGTCGAATTGGGTCGATTTCGGTCGATCAAAAAACCAGTTTTTAGAAAGGGACATGGGGACGATAGGGACTAATGGGATGGTTTTAGGCAAAAGAAGATATTCTTTTATTGCTAAAAGTCAATGAATTATTAGAGATTTCTCCGTTCAACTATTCTCAATTACCCTTCATCTGTTGTATCAAAATCTTTAATTTCAGTGAATTTGTTACCGATAGAAGGGTCGCGTCCCCAAGCGCTTCCAACCGGTTGGTCAAGATAATCGGCAATTTCAGGATCACAGTTGGCGATAACATTAACGTCGAAGAGTCCGAAATTATCGCTTTGTTCCATATAATAGTCTGTTTCAAAACCAGTCAGGAATCGCCAACCGCTGTCGCCATTGAAATCCGGTTCCTGCCGATACAGAAATCCAACCTTAAAACCCTCCACTGTAATCATGTCCGAAGCGTAACATGTCCCGCGATTCAATGCAAGCGGCTTGAGTTCAGACTCTGCTGTGAAACGATATTTTTTACTAATAGTCATCTAGAAATCGTCTTCATATAGAATAAAAAAACGTAACCGTTCAAACCAATAATAAACCCGACACGGCATTGCGGTATCGGGTTTATGTTGTGTGAATTATTACAAATAATGAATCATTCGTTAATAAAATTCTGTTTAATAAAGTCCCGGATAATTGGTATTTCCCATGTAGAGATTGTAATATCCGCCGTAATTCGCGGTATTCTGTTGACCGGGTTGGGCTCCGAAATAGCCGTAAGGATAAGCGTTACGGGACGGCATCCGAACAGTGGAATCGGTCGGAGACATGTACGGAGTTGTCCACGCTTGCATCAATTGATTCAACGGATCATTCTGCGTGCGGAGTTCACGCCGTTGCTCGCGCCGCATCGCAATACGTTCAAATAAACGCGGACGATAGCGTTGATTGTTATTATTGTTCAATAACATGACCAGTTGAACCACCTCGGAAAGGTTTAATCCTCCCTGATTCATTCCGGCATTCTGACCGCCCAATCCTTGAAATCCCGCAAGATTCGGCTGCATTCCGACCGGCATCAAACCATAACCCGTTGAAAAACTATTAAAACCATTGTCGAAATTATTCGCGTAACCGTTTAGCGGCGTCGCAGACGGCATTACCATCATTCCATACGGCGTCATATAAACTCCGCCAAACGAATTTCCAACCGTGTTATAACCATTGCCGTAACCATAGTTGATTTGCGGCGGTAAAAACATCATCGGCGGGATTGCCGGAACATTGGCGGCGTTTCCGACCATATCCGGTTTTGCGTTGCCAATTTGATTGGCAGCCGCAAATTGCTGAGCATACAAGGAATACGGATTAGCATAAGAATTCGTTAAACTATCCAATGTCGGCGGAAGATTGATCGGTGATGTGTTGGTAATCTGCGAGTTAATCGGTAACGGAACTTTGAGTTCGTTACCGGTTTCGTCCTGTCCTTCGGCGGATTGTTGCGATTGCTGTAATTGTTGCGGAATACCGGACGACTGCTGAGCCAATTGTAACGCCTGTAATTGTTGCGTTGAAATCATTCCCATTCCGTACATTCCCGTTTCATTTAAAGGATTCGTTACCGGAATCTGTTGATAACCGACAACCGTCAGACCCAAAGGAGTCATCGCCGTTACAGGCATTAATTGCGGTTGCGGTTGTGCGGCGGGAAATGGATAAGGAGTCGGAAACGGATATTGGTTTGGAAATGGATATTGGGCTTGCATTGGAGCGTAGCCGGAAACTCCGGGAAAACTAGGCAACATCATTGCTCCCGGTAATGTCGGAGCCATTTGCGGTTGTGGTTGCGGAACGGCAGGCATTCCGGTTCCGGGCGCAGGCGGAAGAAGCATCATTCGCGGACTATGCCCGTGACATCGGAAAAGACCACATCGACTGTGATCCGGCGGTACCGTCAACAAGACCATCCCGTTCGGTAACACCTGAGTTTGTAAACCGTTCCCAATCCCTTGTCCCATCGAAAACGGCGGATAAGGAACCGGAACACCATTTTCCCCGATATTACCACCGACAGGTTGAAAACCAACTTGTGTGGCACAGCCATACGGTCCGAATTGGTTGATGAAACCGTTATATCCTGCCTGATTTCCTGCGCCGGTTGGTACGGACGCTACTTTGAAAATTGGCGAACTAAACGACCATGCCGTTGGAGGTTTGGGCGGTTTGGCACAAAAAATTCCGGTCTGAGTAACGTCGTTATTGTTCCACGCAGCGAGCGGAACCGCCTGAACGACTTCTTCCGAATTGGACGCCAAAAGAATCGGGGCAACATCCATGTCGCCAAAGGAAAAATCCTTTTCCTCTGCGGTTAATGCAGAGTCTGAATCCGATTCTGATTTTGGTTCAGACTTTTCCGGTGTAACCGCTTCGTCCTCGACCGATTTTTTAGCCGGAAGCGGTAATCTTTTTGGTGAGACCGGATAAACCGATTGATTAACCGTTTTCATTTCCGTTGAATACGGTATCTGATAAGACGGAAACGGTACATAGGTTGCGACATACGGCGAAACCATTCCGTAATCTCCTGCCTTACTCAATCCCGGTTGAGAATATAAATTTCCCGCAATTTTGTTGTATTGAATTGTTTCCGGCAAAACAACATGGGGAACTAATTCGTGACGGACATTCGGAACATTTACTTTTTTTGGCGATTGTTCCGCCCCATACAACGGTGAACTGAAACCAACGCCCAAAGCAAGGATTCCAACAACACCAATGGAGTATTTTTTAACTGACCATTTCTGTTGAACCGGTTTTTGTAATTTCTTTTTCATCTAAAATTTCCTCGTTAATACTATTTTATTTGCAGAGGACAAATTAAAGGGAACTTCCAAAAATTATTTTCCATTTGCTTTGAATAAGAATCGTCTTAATCATTATGACTGAATTGTCTAAGGTAGCGGATTTGACGATTTTGCCTTTTTCGCGGTACAGTGATAACGGTTTAAGCGGTTGTTCCGGTTTGATAAAGTTTAACGGCAAACGCGGTTAAACCCCAAAACGGTCATTATCATTATCATCATTATCATCATAGAGTAGTCCCAATCGTCCCTAATGTCCCTAAACCAATTAGAAATGATCCCTTTAATAAAGGTAAAGGTAGGCGACCTTTCGGCGAAACATCGCCGACCATCTTGCATCGAACCTGAAATTTTTCACCTATTTTAGCAACCAGCCCGTGAACGCTAGAAAAATTTTTAAAATATATTTTTTGCAGTCATAAAAATTATTTCTATACTTCTGTCCC
>JAIRLW010000365.1 GCA_031259095.1 Planctomycetaceae bacterium
TTTTGATTTCCGTTCGTCCACAGGGGCAAAGTCGGCTATCGCCTACTTGTATAAATTTATATGAATGGTAACATTTAAACTGATTTATTATTGGGAATCTTTAAAAATATCATTTGCTAAAAGATTCTAATTAATTGATTATTTGTCCCATTAGTCCCTATCGTCCCTAAAGTCCCTGGTTGTAGGGACTTTAGGGACGATAGAGACTAATGGGATAAATGATGTTGATTTTTCATAAAACGTTGTGGTTAAAAAATGAATTTTTAGAGGTTTCCTATTATTGATCTTTTCACAATCGGCAACAATTTTTTTCTTACTAAAAACAGATAATGAAACGTTCACTCAACAATAGCAGGATTTTATTAACCGGCGCATCATCGGGAATTGGTGCGGCATTGGCTTTTGAACTGGCGAAAGAGAATGCGAATTTGGTTCTTCTTGCCCGACGTGAAAATCGGTTACAAGAAGTTGTTGAACGGATACGAAATAAATTCGGTAATACTCCGAAAATAATCACGGTTGTCGGTGATATTACCAATTCGGAAATTCGTCGGCTTGCCGTTCAAACGGTAACAGAACAATTAGGCGGTCTCGATATTTTAATCAACAACGCCGGCGCTGGCGCAACCGCTTTGATCGAGGCAACAACAGGAGAAACACTGCGACGGATTTTTGAAGTTAATTTTTTTGCTCCGGTTGAATTAACACAACTGGCGTTGCCTTATCTCAAACTTGGCAATAAACCGATGGTGGTCAATTTGAGTTCCATTGTTGGTTTGCGCGGGGCGCCGCATTACGGAGCGTATGGAGCGGCAAAGTTTGCGGTGAGCGGAATTTCCGAAACAATGCGTGCGGAGTTTTCACATGACGGTATTGATGTTCTTTTGGTTTGTCCCGGAACAACACAAACCGAGTTTTTCGATGTTCTTTATCAATCGAGCAGTGCGCCGAATATGCCGGTTCACCACGCGGTAACGTCAGAATATGTTGCGAATCGGATTGTTTGGGCAATGAAAAAAGGGAAACATAAAATTATTCCCTATTTTCAGGCAGTTATTCTCGATTACCTCAACCGATTCGTCCCACAATTCACCGATTGGATCATGACAAAATACGTTAAATAGTGGAGAGTGGAAAGTTGATAGTGGAGAGTGCCGCAAGCGGTTTACAATCTTTTTCGGTGAAATTCCGCTTGCGCTAATATTGTCCCAAAATTCTTGTCCCAATTGTTCTATTAGTCGCTATTGTCTCATTTGTCCCTTCGTCTCTTAGCCCTAATTTTCTGTGATTAAAATAGCGTTACAGCAGGAACTATCTATCTTTTTTTTCTCTCAATAGCATGTTGGAGAGCCATTGCCGCATTCCTTGAGTCTTTATTGAAAATTTTCGCTTCGATAAATTTATAGACGCAAGACATCACTTCAAGACTATCTTCTTGGAACTGGATTGTATTTTCATTTGCGGTGGATTGATTATGTTCAAGAACGTATGGCATGGTAAACCGAAGAGAGTTTGCACTAAAATGGATAGAAACGATTTTAGAAAAGTATATCGTTCTGACACTTTTCAAACTGTGTAAGTTGTGTGATACAAAATTTACACAGCCGCTTTGTCCTATGATTATCTTATTTTCATCGATTGTTAACTTTATCTTTCCTTCTACCGTATTCAGATCAAAGATCATAGGAAACGTAACCTCTGAATCAGATTCGAGAGGAACAATATTACGATGTTGTTCCTCATCAGAAACAATGGTGTGAACTTTAGAAGCGGGGATTTTTTGACCGTTAACATCAATCATGGTTTCCGGTAAAATGTCGCCGCGAACCGCCATTTCGAAAATTTGTTTTTTTGTTACGTTCTGCCATGAACCATTGATTTCGATTTGAATTGACATGGGACTAATGAGATTGGAGTGAGATTGGAGATTGGTTAAATATCTTGCAATTCAGACGCAGAATCTGACAGACGTTCAAAGCGCAAAAAGAAAGAGTGCCAAATTCCGCTATTGCAATTGACACTCGTACCACGGAGTTCGCACAACAACACCGGTTGGCACTCCCAATAAAGGGAGCGTCCTTCGATGTTGCTTATGCGACAAGAATCTTTCGATTCAAGATGGTACTTTGTCAATTAGCAACTAAACGCTAACGCATTTATCTGATTGTTAAAACAAAAACATTTACTTTTATTTCGATACGCAATTTCTTTGAGTTAATGAGTTAAAAATTTCTGATTATTTCGGAATTTTTTGGGTAGCAACCTTTCGCCAACGCGATGATGGGTGAAAACCCAATGTCGGTTATTCTACTACATCCGTTTCGGAAAACAATAGGGGGATATTTAAGAAATAAAAACAATTGAGCATCTCTAAAAATTCGTTTTTTAACCACAACGTTTTATGAAAAATCAACATCATTTATCCCTAATGTCCCCTATCGTCCCAAAAGTCCCTAGAAGAAGGGACTGTAGGGACGATAGGGACTAATGGGACAAATAATCGATTCAGTAAAATTTAAAAATCTTTGGGCAAATGATATTTTTAGAGATTCCCAATTACCTCCCAATTCCGGTTGTACAACTTTTACCTGTTGTCCGTAAAGGTTGGATATTCCGCAAAACAAGGGTATTATCGAATCACTGCTTTTTTGAATATTCCTGAATTGCAAATGCCGAAAATTTTCTGAAAGGGATGTCCTTGCGGGGCAAAGGAAAATACAAAAATGATCATTTGGAACCGTTCAAAGTGTACTTAATACACAATACTCATTAACATTTGACAATTCGGTAATGGAACAGGGAACTCCCTGAATACCCAGAAAAATAATTACTGAAATTCCGCGTTTTCCGTGATTTCCATGTTCAAAACATTAAAAACTAGAGTAACCTAATAAAGCATCCCATGTTAATCCCAACACAAAATATTGAGGTAAAAACCGGTTATCCCGAAAAAAAGAAATATGATGTGTTCTTTTTGATGAGATTGTGCCAACTGGTTTTTCTATGTTTCCTTGCCGGTTGCGTTTCACAAACGGCTTTTTTTGACCCAAAACCCGCTGGAACTCCTTCGTTCCGCGATATTCCCAAAGAAACCGCAAAATCGTCATTACCACAATATTTTTTGGAATCGCCGGATTTAATCACCGTCGAAGCAGTTCATCTGGTTCCAAAATCACCTTATGTGTTACGTGTTTTTGACTGGATTGCTCTTGACGTGATCGGTACACCGGTGGAAGAACCAATTATCGGCAGTTTCTCCGTAGAACCGGGTGGAACGATTCAACTCGGCGGCGCTTACGGTTCGGTTCGGGTCGAAGGACTTTCGCTCGAAGAAGTTGAACAAGCCGTCGCACGACATCTTATCAACTCCCCAGAAAATCCGCTGGGACGACTCAGTTCCAATACGATTGTTTCGGCAAAACTAATCAAAATGTCCGATGTCCAACAAATCGCCAATACCCATCTCATCGGACCAGACGGCTATATTACACTCGGTTCGTATGGTCGGGTTTATGTTAACGGTTTGACCGTTGATGAATGTCGGGAGGCAATCGAATTGCATCTCTCAAAGGCTCTGGAACATCCACAGATTGCGGTCGATATTTTTTCCTACAACAGCAAAGAATATTATGTCATCTTTCAATCGGCAGCAATGGGCGAACAAGTTTTTACCTTTCCTTACACCGGTAATGAAACGGTTCTAAAAGCAATCGCAAACACAAACGGTTTGGCGCCGAATTCGTCAAAACGAATCTGGGTCGCCAGACCTGTTGGAAATACGCATAAACCGGTGATTTTACCAGTCGATTGGGTCGCCGTTACCGCTTATGGAATGCCGCAAACAAATTATCAATTATTACCGGGTGATCGCGTGTTTGTGGTCGAAAGCCGCTGGGTTGCCGCAGACGGAATGCTTGCTCGTGTCATCGCTCCGTTTGAACGGATTATGGGCTTCTCACTACTTGGTGCTACCACCGCAACCCGATTCTACGGCAAAGTCCTCATGGGAGGTGGAGAACGTACCGGATATGGCGGAGGATATTATGGTTATTGATCAATTGATCTATTGATCTATTGATCAATAGTTTGTGATTCGTGGTTTGTGGTTGACGACATCAATGGTTGCGCGGATTACGTAAATTATTGGAATTTTATGAAGGTTGCGAATCTGATCCCGAAAATATGTTGACTGAAGACGGTAAATATCCGTATGTAGTCATGGTCGTGCTTTATCATGGAGAAACTCCATGGGAGGAGTTGCTACAAATCGAAGATATGGTATCATTACCGAGTGGTGTTGATCGTCATTTTTTATCGGTTCCAACGATTTTGATTGAGGTCTCCCAAATTCCGCATGAAGAATTAAAGGGACCACCGGCATTGGTCGCTCTTTTGGACTCGTTACAATCAGCATCGTCGGAAACGTTACCGGAAAATTTTGAACGTGAACTTGTGTATTGACGATAGACTTTATTGATTTTCGTTTGCAAAATATTTTGACAAACTCAATTACTGAATTTTAAATTGTAAAGAATATTGTATAAAATTGTAACTCAATTAAGAAGGTATGGTATGTTGAAAAAAATATTGGACTCAACATTTATTTTGTTGTGCGTTGCCGTTTGGGTTTTGGCGTATTCGGGAAACGTTTACGGTCAATCCTCTCCGACGTTAAGTCCTTGGTTATCGTTATTCAATAATAATCGGGGCGAAGTTTTGGATAATTGCAACAAATTTACGAAACCGAAACAGGAGATGCTTCGGACGTTACAGGATCGGAGTAATCAACTTGTTCCTGAACCGGCAGAAACATCTTCATTCCGCGATATTCCCAAAGAAACCGCGAAATCGTTATCACCAGACTATCTTTTGGAATCGCCGGACATAATCACGGTTGAATCTGTTTATTTGGTTCCGAAATTGCCTTATGTGTTACGTGCTTTTGATGTGATTGCGCTTGATGTGACCGGTACTTCAGGAGGGACACTGATTATTGGCACTTTCTTCGTAGAACCGGACGGAACGATTCAACTTGGTGAAGTTTATGGTTCGGTTCAGGTCAAAGGACTTTCGCTGGCGGAAGTCGAACAAGCCGTCTCACAACATTTGAGCCGGAATACTGAAACTGAAACTAAAAACACAACAGAAAACACATCAGGACAGTCTGGTCTCAATACCGTTGTTTCGGCAAAATTGGTTCGAATAGCCGATGTTCACCAAATCGCCAATAGTCATTTAATCGGTCCAGACGGATATATTACACTTGGTTCTTATGGACGGGTTTATGTCAACGGTTTGACGATTGATGAATGTCGGAAGGCAATTGAAGTTCATCTTTCAAAGGCTTTTGAACATCCGCAGGTTACGGTTGATGTTTATTCCTACAACAGCAAGGAATATTACGTCGTTTTTCAATCAGCAATGGGCAAACAAGTTATCATTTTTCCTTACACCGGTAACGAAACAGTTTTAACAGCGATCAGTAACATAAATGGTTTGCGTCCTAATTTATCGAAACGAATCTGGGTTACCCGACAGGTTGAAAACTCGCAGAAACCAAAGATTTTACCGGTTGATTGGGTTGCTGTTACCGCTTACGGGATGCCGCAGACGAATTACCAATTGTTACCGGGAGATCGTGTGTATCTTACAGATGAAATGTTAGCCCGTACATCACGTGTGAATAAGGACACGACTGTCCGCCACCGCCGCCCGATTTTATGGAAAAGTAAAAGTAAAACTAAAAGTCTTGATCGGCAATGGATGAAATAATATTGATTTTCGTTTGTAAAACGTTTTTGAAACATTTCGACCAATTCAATCGCTCAATTCTAAAAAGTGATTTGAATAATGAAAAGTATAGTATAGTATAAAACTGTAACTTATTAAGGAGGTGTGGTATGTTGAAAAAAATATTGAACTCAACATTTATTTTGTTGAGTGTTGCCGTTTGGGTTTTGACGTATTCTGGAAACGTTTACGGTCAGTCGTCACCGGCGTTAAGTCCTTGGTTATCGTTATTCAATAATAATCGGGGCGGTGTTCTGGACAATTACAACGAATTTGTGAAACCGAAACAGGATATGCTTCGGGCGTTACAGGATCAGGGGAATCAACTCCGTCAGCAAGGAATCCGGCAACAAACTATGCAGGGTTCCATGAACCAACTTTTGAACGATGGTTCTACTGACCGTATTTTAGCCGAACCGCGTCAAACCAAGAGTATTGGCGGCATGAACGGTGCAGGGTTCCGGCAATATCTGCACTATTATCAGGGTGGAGTTCAGCAAGGCGGAGTTCCGAATTTCAGCCAACCGGGGCGGCGGCGGTGAATGTCGATGTTCTTATTGTTGGAGCCGGTACGTCAGGGCTTGTTGCCGGAATTGCATCGGCAAAAAATTATCGCGGAACTGTTTGTGTATTGGAACGGAATCCCGAACCGGGTTGTAAATTTTTGCTTTCCGGTTCGGGACAATGCAATGTAACGCATGGCGGATCAATAACCGATTTCCTGAATCATTACGGTGATACAAAAAAAGCCCGATTTGTTCAACCGGCTCTGTTGGCTTTCGACAATATTGCGGTTACAGAATTTTTTGAACAGCGCGGTGTTCCGATTCTGGAACGTGAAGACGGTAAAATTTTTCCGAAATCGCTGAAATCGGAAGATTTATTGAAAGTTCTTGTTGCCGAATTAAGAAAGCAGGGCGGCATACTTCAAACGGAGACTGTCGTTGAAAACATTACGAAAACAGATAATGGTTTTCTTCTTGCGACGAATCGCGGTGAATTTTGTACAAAAAAATTGATTCTTGCGACCGGCGGACAATCGTATCCATCAACGGGTTCTCGTGGTGATGGTTTTAGGTTTGCGGAACGGTTGGGGCATCATCTTATTGAGCCGAAACCGGTGTTGACGCCAGTAATTGTACGAAATTATCCTTTTGCCGGTTTATCGGGTATTTCCTTTTGGTCGTCGAAGATTGAAGTTTACCGTAACGGAAAGCGGTTAAAGTCGGGGCGGGGCGATATTCTTCTAACGCATCGGGGATTGTCAGGACCCGGAATTCTTGATTTGAGCCGTGATATAGAACCGGACGATGAACTTCGTATTTCAATAATTAAACCGGAAGAGTTTACACCTGAGGTGTTTACAGGTAAGAAAACATTGAAAAATGCGTTACAACGGTTTGATATTGCGGAACGTTTTTTGGTACAAATTCTTGACTCGTTTCATATTGCGCCGGATCAACCGGCAACGGAAACGAATCGGGAAACACGAAAGAAAATTGAATTAGCATTGACGTGTTATCCGTTTATTGTTGAAAGATTGGGTGGTTGGAACGAAGCGATGGCAACCGGCGGCGGTGTGGTATTGGACGAGGTGAACCGAAAAACAATGGAATCACGAATTGTTCCCGATTTATATTTTTGCGGTGAATTGCTTGATATTGACGGCAACACCGGAGGTTACAATATCCAGTTTGCACTCTCCTCCGGTTTTCTGGCAGGAAATTCGTTGCAACATCATTCGTAAAAAAATTCTGTAATTTTTAGAAGTTTCCTGTCAGGCGTCCGGCATTGAATCCTACAATATTGTATTTGTCTGATCGGTTTTACAATGTTGTAGGATTTTTTGGATTGGCAGAAATTGTTGCCGAATCTTAATTTTTACAACAGACACGCTTCAATGACGCTTAATGTTCAACAATTTTCTTGTTGGCATAAATTTTGCGTGATAGTAAGCGGTTCTTTTTTTTCCAATCCGATAAAACCGTTATGTTTGAAAATCATCCTTGTTTCAATGAGTCGGCACGGCATCAGACGGGCAGAGTTCATTTGCCGGTTGCTGCGAAGTGTAATATCCAATGCAATTATTGCAATAGGAAATATGATTGCGCTAACGAAAGCCGACCCGGTGTTACGAGTGTCGTGTTAAATCCGGCACAAGCACTGAGTTATCTTGACGCGGTGCTGAAAGAAGTCAAAAATATTGCGGTTGTTGGTATTGCCGGACCGGGCGATCCTTTGGCCAATCCCGATGAAACCGTTCGAACTCTGGAACTGGCTCATCAAAAATATCCTGACAAAATTCTTTGTCTCGCTACCAACGGATTAGGATTAGCGGAGTATGTTGACAAAATTTCATCGCTGAATATTTCCCATGTTACTGTTACAATGAACGCGGTCGATCCTGAAATTAGCGCACAAATTTATGCGTGGTTTCGTTTTGGTTCTCGCGTTTATCGTGGAGTTGAAGGAGCGAAAATTCTGTTGGAACGTCAAACCGAAGGAATCAGGAAATTGAAATCGTACGGAATGATTGTCAAAATCAACACGGTTGTCATACCGGGAATCAATGACCATCACGCGGTTGCAGTTGCCCGATATTGTCGAGAACTTGGTGCGGATGTACAAAATTGTATTCCGTTGATGCATATTGAAGGAACCGTTTTTGAAAAACGTACTGTTCCGGCAACAGAGGAGATGACGGAATTACGTAAAAAAGCGAAACAATATCTTCCTCAGATGTTACATTGTACCCGATGCCGTTCCGACGCGGCGGGAATGCTTGGCGGTGATAACAGTTACGCAATTAATCGTTTACTGCGGGAAGCCGCGATTATTAAGCCGACAACGGAACGTCCTTATGTTGCGGTTGCTTCGCGGGAAGGGTTATTTGTCAACGGTCATCTTGGTGAAGCGTTGAGTTTATGCGTTTTCGGTAAGAAAGAGAACAAAATTGTTTTGTTGGAACAACGCGCCACACCGATTCCGGGTTCCGGCGATACTCGTTGGCGACAACTCGCGGAGAAATTTCAGGATTGTACGGCAATTCTTGTCAACGGTTGCGGGCAACATCCGCAACGTATTCTTGAGGAAAACGGATTACGAGTTCTCACGTTGGAGGGACTAATTTCGGAATCGGTGCCGTCCATTTTTGCGGGCAAGGAATTATCGAAAATCCTAATGCATACCTCTGGAGTTTGCGGGGCAGGGCAACATTGTAAAAATAAAAGTAACAATAACGGTTGTCGCGGAAGCGGATAAATAAATTGTGTCTATTCAGTGATGAATTTTTTCCCGTCCCGTTAGGGACGATATATTGGTAGAAAAAATGTTATCAACGATAAGCCGTGTCCCGTTAGGGACACTACTGGGTAAAAAATTGGTAAAATTCGTATTGGTCATTAATTTTAGCCAACATTTCGTCCCTACGGGACGAAAAAAATTTCACTACTGAATAGATCCCTTTTTTAATAAGGTTGGTCTATGTTGTATCTTTGGGCTGCTGAGGTTGTTTTGTAAAAAAAATTAGGTTGGAAATAAGGTTTGTTGAAATAAGAAACCGGAAATTCCGTTTATTCACCGGCAATAATTTTGTCAAGGATCCCGCTGTATTTGGCATCGTCGTAATCGTTTTCCTCAATACTCATCCAACCGTTATAACGGACGTCGGACAATGTTTTTCGTACCAATTTCCAGTCAATCGACGCTTGATCAATAGGGGTCCAATCACCAGGACCGCCGCCGAGTTTGCCTTTCACTTCCTTGACCTTAAACCCTTTAATATGAAGTTTGACAATCGAATTGCCGAGTTCCTTGATCCATTCTTCACATCGGGCATACTTGGTGTGATTGCCAAGATCAAAATAACAACCCACCCACGGATGATTAAAATAGTTACAAAATGCGGCAAAAAATTTCGGGGTACACCAAAGATTATTCCACACATTTTCAATCGCAATACGGACTCCTTCCTGTGCCGCAATCGGAATAAGCGATTCCACCGCACGAATCGAGGACTCTGTTGCAAGATTTTGTGCCGCAATGTAATCCGCATAAGGAGTATTGTCGCCTTCCGCAACCGTTTTGACTTTCAATGTTTCCGAATCGAAATCAATATCAAAGTCCCACGCTTCCGGCATTTTCATACCGCCGACACGGCACGGAACCAATAAAACCGTATCCGCACCGTAAGCCGAAGCCGCACGAAGTGCGGTTTTCACCGATTCAATATCCGACTCATATTTTGACGGATCATTGAAATTCGCCCAACCTCGCATTACAGAATGGATTCGTAAATCGTATTTTTCAACAAGTTGCCGACTCTTCCGTGCCTCAGCAGGCGAAATTTTCCAGTTGGTAACCTCCATTCCCGCAAAACCGGCTGCTTTCCATTTTTCGCAAATTTCATCGGTTGGCGTACCGGTAAGCCGAGCCTTGTAGATTTCCGAAGGAAATGGAGTGGCGGTTGAAGCAGAATTTTGCGCTACAGAAAAGTGGTTCTCCGAAAGCAAACCCGCAGAAGTTACCGCCGCAGCGGTCATACCCAAAAAACAACGGCGTGATAATAAATTTGTCATAGCATTGTAAAAAATTAAAAATGTTTCAAAATATTCGCAAAACAGAAAATTATGTCGGTAAATGTTAATAACACAACAAAATTTCCGATCACCAAAAATCATTCTAACATCTCCAAACAACAAAACATACCCTCCAATCGTTTTTTAGGCAAAATTTTTTTTAATCGATCAAAAAAATTGCCTTTTCCTAAAACCCAAAAATCATTCGCCTCCCTTTGTCCTTTTGTCCCTACCGTTCCTACCGTCCCTATCGTCCCTACTCCAAATTGAGACTATTGAGCAAAATCCTATGATAAAAATTTTGTCAATTTTGGGAACTCTTGCAGAAGT
>JAIRLW010000413.1 GCA_031259095.1 Planctomycetaceae bacterium
CCAAAGAATCAAACGCTCCCGCTTTAATAAGTGTTTCAACCGTTCCGCGCGAACACGCTCTGTTATCAACCCGCGAACAAAAATCAAACAAGTCTTTGAATTGCCCGCCTTTTTCTCTGGCAAAAACAATTTTGTCCGCCGCCCAATCACCACAACTCTTGATCGCCGTCAATGCAAACATGATTTTTCCGTCTGTTGCAGAATAGAGTTGTTTCGAGAAATTCACGTCCGGCGGAACCACCGTAATTCCCATCCGTTGGCAATCTTCAATATGTTCTACCGTCGAATCTTTTCCGGTAAAATTCCGTTTTGAAATATCACCGCAAAGCAACGACGCCATAAATTCAACCGGATAATGCGCTTTCAAATAAGCCGTCATATAAGCAATCAACGCATAAGCCGTCGAATGCGATTTATTAAAACCATAACCGGCAAATTTAATTATTAGTTCAAAAATCTCTTCGGCTTTTTCTTTTGTCAACCCGTTTTCGTGCGCACCTTCGACAAATTGCGCACGATATTTTCCGATTTGTTCTTCTTTTTTCTTGCTGATGGCTTTGATACAGGTATAAGAATTTCCGAGCGGAATTTTTCCAAGCCGGTTCAGAATCCGCATAATTTGTTCCTGATAAACCATCACGCCGTTTGTTTCTGCAAGAACTTCTTTCATAACATCGTGTTCATAGTAGGCTTGCGCTCGACCATGTTTGACGGCAACATACTGATCAACCATACCGCCTTCCAACGGACCAGGACGGTATAAGGCTAATGTCGCAATAATGTCCCGAAAATTGTCAGGCTTCATCCGTTGCAATAATTCCCGAATACCGCCGCCTTCGAGTTGGAAAATTCCTTTTGTTTCGCCGCGGCAAAGCAGTTCATACGTTTTCTTATCGTCCAACGGAAATTTGTACGGATCAATCGTTTCGCCTGTTGTTTCTTTAATAATATCAATTGCCTGCGCCAAAATCGTTAAGTTACGAAGTCCCAAAAAGTCCATTTTGAGTAATCCGGCTTTTTCGACATCGCCCATTTGCCATTGCGTTACAACATCGGGACTGTCCTTAACCCGTTGCAGCGGAACGTATTCAATAAGCGGTTTGTCGGCAATAACCACCGCACAGGCGTGAACTCCGGCTTGGCGGGCAAGCCCTTCGAGTTGTTTGGCGTAATCGATCAACTCCTTAATATCGTGCTCATCTTCGTAACGTTTTTGCAATTCTTCATTCCCGCTCAAAGCCTTCGCGATTTTCATCTTCGGCTCGTCCGATATAAGTTTTGTAACATTTTCCACAAACGGAATCGGCATATTGAGAACACGCCCAACATCTTTAATTGATTGCCGTGCCGCCATTGTTCCGAAAACGCCGATTTGCGCAACATTTTCTTCGCCGTATTGTTGTTTGACATAATCGAGAACTTCACCGCGGCGGTTTTGATCGAAATCAATATCAATATCCGGCGCTTCAATACGGTTTTCGTCCAAAAACCGTTCGAAGAGCAAATCAAACTCCAACGGACAAACATGCGACAAATTCAGTGCGTAACAAACCAACGCCCCCACACCGCTTCCGCGCGCCGTCCGATGAATACCGCGTTCTTCGGCAACTCGTACAAAATCCCAGACAATTAGAAAATAATTGGGAAAACCAAGTTTTTTAATAACTGCAAGTTCCCGATCCAACCGCGCTAAAACCTCTTCGGAAAATTGACCGTCTTTGTAACGTTTTGGATTATCGGCGTAACGTTTAGCAAGTCCTTCAAGACAGAGTTTACGAAGATAATCGTCAGACGACAAACCGTCCGGCGGCGTGAACACCGGAAAATACCGCTTGCCAAGTTCAAGATCAATATTAACTCGGTCGGCAATTTCCATTGTCCGCTGAATTGCATCTTCATGAGCAGGCATTGCCCGAAGCATTTCACGACCGCTCCGCAGAAAAAACTGGTCGGAATCCATACGCATCCGTTTTTCGTCAACCCGAAGTTTTCCGGTGTTCACACAGAGTAAAATATCCTGTGCTTCCCAATCATTCTGATAAACGTAATGGACGTCGTTTGTGGCAACCGTAGGAACACCAAGTTCACGCGAAAGACGAACCGTTCCTTCCAAAATAATTTTTTGAATTTCAAGACCGTTATCCTGAATTTCAAGATAATACCGATCACCAAACAATTCACGATACCAATTAATGATAGAGGTTGCCTGTTCTATGCTGTCATTTTCGGCATGCAGTAGAGTTCGTGAAAGTTCGCTGGACGCACAACCGCTCAGGCAAATTAAACCTTCATTGTATTCCTGAAGTAACGATTTATCGATTCGCGGTTTGTAATACATTCCTTCAAGAAATGCGGACGAGGAAAGTTTTAACAGATTTCTGTAACCTGCTTTGTTTATCGCAAGAAGTGTGAGATGATAATTCGACTCTTTCGCAGTGCCGGATTTTTCGGTACGGCTGCGCGGAGCAATATACGCTTCGAAACCAATAATCGGTTTAATACCAAATTCTTTCGCTTTTTGGTAAAATTCCAACGCTCCATACAAATTGCCGTGATCGGTCAACGCAAGCGCCGGCATTTCGAGGTCTTTAGCGCGTTTCAAAAGGTTTTCAATTTTTCCCGCTCCGTCAAGAAGCGAATAATGACTATGACAATGAAGATGAACAAAAGGAATATCCATAAAATTAAACTAAAAATGAAAAATTGTTATTTGTTATCAATATTGATCGGAAACGCACAAAAAATGTTTCGATTATTCACAACGGCGTAAAATCGATTCGCTGAATGTTGCGGTATATTCGGGCAAACCCCATAACGGAGAGTTCTCGCCGATATTGGCCGCAATTTTCACTAAACCAACGTCATCAACTCCAATATCGGAAAGTTTTGTCGGACTTTTTATCAAACGAAACCAATCACGAAAACACTCTATCGTTTCTGTAACAGTTGAAGCGTCAAATACTGCCTTGCCGAATTGGAGAAGTTGTTTCCTATTTGTTTCGTTTTGTTGGGCATACCAGGGTAACCAACCCGACAACGCAATAGATAACGACGCTCCATGCGGCGTATCATAAAGCGCACTCATACTGTGACCAATCAAATGATTCGGCGCTCCCCACGAACCGACGCCGGACGGAGCCAGACCATTCCACGCCAGAGTTGCCGCCCACATAAATGTTGATCGTGTTTCCAGATCATCCGGTTTATTCTGCATTGTTTGTGTAATTTCGGTAATGGTTTTGATAATTCCTTCCGCATAACGGTCTTGCAAGGGAGTATCGTGATCACTTTTTGTGAAATAACTTTCAAGAAGATGGGTGATTGCGTCAACCGCACCATAAGCCGTTTGATTAGGCGGTACGGAAAATAACGCTGTCGGATCAAGAATGGACGCAACCGGTTGTAAGTGCGGCGAGATGATGCCGATTTTTTGTTTTGTTTCTTCATTGGTAATAACTGTTCCGCCGTTCATTTCGGTACCGGTTGCGGACATGGTGAGTACCGTAAACATCGGTAAAGCGGCTTTGATTTCCGTACCGCTACCGTCGTAAAATTTCCAAACATCATTGTTCGCCGCAACACCAGCTGCAATTGCCTTACCCTCGTCAATCACGCTTCCACCGCCAACAGCAACAATGGCGTCAACTTTTTCCTTTCTTGCAACATCTATTCCAATCCGCGTATGAGACAACAACGGATTCGCCTGAATGTCGCCGTATTCGACCAGTTGAACTCCGGCGCTCCGAAGCGATGCCGTTGTTTTGTCGTAAATGCCGTTCTTCTTGATTGAACCTTTACCATAAAGGTACAAAACTCTTTTCGCAACCGGCGCAACAATTTCGCCGATTTTTTCAATTGTTCCCGTACCGAAAACAATTTTTGTCGAATTATAATAAACAAAATTTTGCATAAAATGTTCTCCTGAATTTGAAAGACGATCAAGACCTTGTCCCTAAACTCTAATGGAAATCTCTAAAAATATTATTTGTCCCATTAGTCCCTATCGTCCCAATTGATTAAAAAGTCCCTTTTTATAGAGACTTTAGGGACTAAGGGGACATTAGGGACAAATGATGTTGATTTTTTATAAAACGTGGCGGTTAAAAAACGAGTAATATATCAGCGGAATATTTGTTTAAGGTTAAAAAAGTATTTGCCCTGAAAGGGCAATAGGATTATAGCCTACCCCAACGGGGTAGGTTCAAGTACCATCACTAACCGAAGCCCTGAAAGGGCGTCAGGATTATAAACAGTTTGTCATTTAAAATTATTTTCCCGTTGCCCTTTCAGGGCGTTGGATTGGCGCGAGGATTTTTGACCTACCCCGTTGGGGTAGGCTA